>NZ_JAGRQY010000117.1:0-27668 GCF_018223905.1 Klebsiella sp. 28 | reverse complement strand
CTCTACGTGCGCTACCGCCGGGTAAGCACGGGTTTCATATTCATGCCGAAGGCAGCTGCCAGCCGGCGATGAAAGAAGGTAAAGCCGTGGCCGCCGGGGCGGCGGGCGGACATTACGATCCGCAGCATACCGGCAAACACGAAGGGCCGTTGGGGGCCGGGCATCTTGGCGACCTGCCCCTGCTGGTGGTCAACGATGCGGGCGTAGCCGACCAGCCGAGTATTGCTCCGCGCCTGAAAACGCTGGCGGAGGTGAAAGGGAAAGCGCTGATGGTCCACGTAGGCGGGGATAACATGGCCGACAGTCCGCAGCCGCTGGGCGGCGGCGGCGAACGGTTTGCCTGCGGGGTGATTAAGTAGTTCCTTCGCCAATTGTGCCGGCCACCGGGGCCTGTTCCAGCTGCGACAGGGCGCAGTACAGTCGCCAAATCGCGGCGGCCAGTTCCCGCGCCGCCGGCTGATGATGGTGGTTCAGGGCGTCGCAGATCCGCTGCAGCTCCTGCAGGGTGGAGGCCAGCGGGCGCTGCTGCACGCCGCGCTCGCTCATCACATCGCGTAACAGGTTGATGCACAGGTCGCGCACCTGGGCGAGAGGATCGGAGCGGGTTTCCCATTCGCGAAGCTGCCAGACGACGTGCGAGCAATTGAGCAGCACGACGCCCCAACGCAACAGCCAGCGGCGCGCCAGGGCATCCTTACTCTGGCTGAGCTGACTGACGTGGTGATAGACCAGCGATTCAAATTCATGCTCACTGTGCTGAGGATGACGGCTAAGCTGATCGACAAAGTGACGCCGTAACGCTCTGATATGGCGTCGCCCTTTGCGGGCGTCAGAGCCCGGACTCAGTACCGCAAAGGCCAGCCAGGCAAAGCCTACCCCGACAATCTTGCTCAAATTATCATTGAAAAAGGCCGCATAATCGTACACCGGCGGGTTGGTGACGGCGATAAACGAGCCCATAAAGACGATAAGCTGCCCCCACAGGCCGGCGTATTTGGGCCACTGCAGTTTGAGTAACTGCATGGTGGTCAGGAGCGGGAACAGGAACAGCAGAAACTGCCACAGGTCGGTTACCTGCACCATCAGGCCGAACTTCACCACGAAACTGAATAGCGACAGCAGGACCAGAGTCTGCATCAGCAATGTCAGCGAGCGAAACGGCGAGGCGGATACGGAGTAGAGCACGCAGCAGATGGAGGCCAGGGTCAGGGCCGCCGCGCAGCTGGTCCACTGGGTACTGATCCCCCATGCGCCAATCGCCACCAGCGCGCAAAAGGTACGGACACCGTTGAGCAACGCCTCCGCCTGATCGGTATGGCGGGCTAACGGCGGGGCGGCGGGCACATTGAACTCGGCGATCGCCGAGGCATTTTCAACGCGGCGGATCCAGCGGCTGCTCTCCAGGTAAATGCGACAGAAATAGCGCAATCGCGCCCAGAAAGCGATGTGCCGGTAATCGGCATCCTGCCGCGGCGCCAGCGGCGCCAGGATCCGCGCAACGTGATAACTGTCGGCATGAGGGGTGGCGAGCTCGGCGAGCAGCGACTCCAGTACCTGGCGAGTGTTCGCCGGCGCGTCAGGCCAGTTCAGCAGCATCCGTCGCAGACTGGAGATGACGCTGGTCATTCTGAGCTGCTGATGCAGGAGGTAGTTCAGCAGAGAATTCTGCCGACGGAAACGGTAGTGGCTCCAGAAGGCCTGGATACGCAGCAGGTTCATGGTCAGGATCTGGCCAATCACGCTCTCATGGGCGGTGCGAATGGCATCCGTCGTCTCCGGCACCCACAGCAGGCTGGCGTGCTCCAGCAGCCGGGCGTGCATGGTTTTCAGGGCCGTCAGCAGGTTGCTGCCGTCGGAGGTGCTTGGCAGGATCATCATCATTAGCCCGCCGCAGAGGATCCCGACGATGACTTCGCAGACGCGCGACTGGGCGATGACCCACAGCTCGTAGCTGTCGCTGATGTTAATCACCGGAAAGACGATGATGGCGCAGGTATAGCCCGCCAGCTGAAAGGCGTAGGCGACGTTGTTGGTGAACAGGGCGCAGGCCCAGGTGCAGAACGCCAGCCAGCCGGAGATACTGAACAGAAACAGCCAGGGATCGTTGAGTGTATGACCGGCAAGCAGCAGGGCGGCGCAGGCGCCGAGCAGGCTGCCTGCGATGCGGCCAAAACTTTTACTGATCACGCCGCCGACGGTGGGAAAGCTGACCACCGCCGCGGACGTCATCGCCCAGTAGGGCTCATCAAGATCCAGCGCATAGGCGATACTCAGCGCAAGACACATCGCGATGCCGTTACGCAATGCGTACCGCCACTGCGGCCGGGTGGCTTTAACCCAGGGGAGTGCGCGCCACGACAGGGTCTGCAGGTTCATTACTGCCCGCCAATTGAGACAGTGCAGGTGGTACCGGAGACCAGGGTGACATCGGCCGGCAGCGTATCAAAGGCAATTCGCACCGGAACGCGTTGGGCGAGACGAACCCAGGGGATATTTGGTTTGATGTTGGCCACCAGCCCGGTTCCCTGTTCCACGCTCTGGTCGACAATCGCGCGGCCGATGCTCGCGACATGGCCCTTTAGCGTCTGCTGATTGCTATAGAGAATAATTTGTGCCGGATCGCCGATGCGAATGTGGCGCAGTTTGGTCTCTTCGAAGTAGCCCAGTACGTAAAACGAATGGCTGTCCACCAGGGCAAAGACCGGATGGCCGGTGGTAGCGTAATCACCGACGCGGGTGGAAAGGTTGGTCACCCAGCCATCCACCGGCGCTTTGACAACCGTCTGGCTGAGCTGCCACTGCGCATGTTTCAGCGCCGCTTCGGTTACGCCGACCCCCGCTCTGGCGGCAGCCAGGGTGGTGGTGGCGGTATTCAGGGCGGTATTGACGTTCTCAAGGTCTTCAGCCGAGATGGCATTTTGCGACAGGCTTCGGCGACGGCGAGCCTCGCTGGCGGCCTTGCTTTGCTCCGCCTGCGCTTTCGCCACCTCCGCCTGGGCTTTCGCCAGCTGCGCCTGGGCGTTCAGCACCGCGATGCGATAGGGGGTGTCGTCGATGGTAAACAATACTTCCCCGGCTTTGACCCGTTGGTTATCGGTTACGTTCAACTGCAGAATACTGCCGGAGACCTGAGGGGTGATCCCAACCTGCTCGGCGCGCACTTTGCCGTCGCGGGTCCAGGGTGACTGAGTGTAGAAATTCCATAACAACCATGCGGCAATCAGGGCGACGGCCGCGACCAGCAGCGTTGACAGATATTTTAATCTTTTCATAACAGGGAGATCACCAGGCAATGAGTAATACCAGGGCCAGACAGACCGAGAGCGCGAACAGGGAGAGATCCATTAGTAGCGGGTGCCAGATGTCGCCCGCATACATCCAGTCACGCAGCTGGCGATGTAAAAACAACCAGATAAAGAAACCCAACAAGACGGCTTTGAACAGCGGAGGGAAATAGACGGATGCGCCGAACACCAGGTCCTGCAGCGGCAATCCGGATGTGTTAAGACTCAGTTTCACAAGCAAAAATCCTTTGCCATTACAGGGGTAACCTCAGGACGTGCTACTCTTTAACAGTGTAAATCATTGTTTTGGTTTTTGTTGAATCAAGTAATTCATTTGTTTTGATAATTCAAATGCTGCACACTATTCTAAAATCAGTATAATAACTTAGCAAGCTAATTATAAGGAGATGAAATTGGAATCGCCACTTGGTTCTGATCTGGCACGTTTAGTTCGCGTTTGGCGCGCGCTAATCGACCATCGCCTGAAACCTCTGGAGTTAACGCAGACCCACTGGGTCACGCTGCATAACATCCACCAGCTGCCGCCTGAGCAGTCGCAGATCCAGCTGGCGAAAGCTATCGGTATTGAACAGCCGTCGCTGGTGCGCACGCTCGATCAGCTGGAGGAGAAAGGGCTCATTTCTCGCCAGACCTGCGCAAGCGATCGGCGGGCCAAACGCATCAAGCTGACGGAAAAAGCCGAACCGCTGATCAACGAGATGGAAGAGGTGATAGGTAAGACCCGTGATGAAATCCTCTCAGGGGTCTCGAAGCAGGAAGTGGAAACCTTGCTCCACTTAATCCGTAAACTTGAACAAAATATCCTCGATCTCCAGGCTAAAGATTAATTCTTTGCGGCCCGGGCTAATCCGGGCCTTTTTTCACCCTCCCTGCCGATGCCAGACGATCACCTGGTTACGTCCGTTATTCTTTGCTTCATACATGGCTTCGTCCGCGCGCTGAACGCACGCTTCCGCTGTCACGCTATTGTCGTGGGTGGTATACACCCCCATGCTGATGGTCATTCGCTCCGGTAAATGGCTCTCCCCGGCACTGACCGCCAGGCGGATACGCTCGGCGATCGCTTGCGCTTCTTTTTCACCGGTGTTAACCAGCAGCAGAGCAAATTCCTCACCGCCGATGCGTGCGGCGGCGTCATCTACCCGCGAATGGCTTTCCAGCACCGAGGCGGCGAACTGGATCACTTTGTCGCCCGCGACGTGGCCGTAGCTATCGTTGATGCGTTTGAAATGGTCGAGGTCGCTGATGAGCACCGACAGCGGATGCTGGGCATTCACCTTCGCCAGCTGTTGGTTAAGGGTGTCGTAGAAGAAGCTGCGGTTGTAGAGGCGGGTCAACGGGTCGCGGATCGAATTCTGATACGAATGGACATATTTGTGGTTAGACTCGCGATAGAGGATAAAGACGTCAACCAGTAGCACCAGAATCAGGAACAAGGTGCATAGCGTTTCGAAAAAACGCGCCTGGTACCAGGTCTGATCCAGCTCCCCTGCGGTGGAGAGCAGCTGGAAAAGCGTGAACAAATAAGCGCTGCAAAAAAAAGCGCCGCTGAACCAAAAAATATTACGCAGTTTACTCAAGCTAATTAATAAAATCAGCGTGATGAACCAAACTGCCATCAGCAGCCAGCCGATAATACTTTGCCACAACGGGGTAAAGGTATGGCTCAGATCGTCGATAAAATTGACGCTCAGCCACGGCGAATGGCTGGAGTATAGCCATGATAAAACAATAATGGTCAACGTAAAAAGAATACATGCTGTAAATGTAAGAACGTGTGCTTTCCACGAATGCATGATGCGCTGGCGAAAATAGTACAAAATAATAGATGACATGAATAACACAGCCATCATTATATTGCGGAAGAAATAATAGATAACGGCGTCATTTTGATTAACGACCGGGGCCGGATTGCAGGTAAGCCAGTCCGGATAGCTGCTGAGCGTGCCAAGCATCAGCAGCGCTGAGCAGGCAAACCCGAAAGAGACTGGAGTAAGGTAGAGACGCCGCTTGCTGCTCCAGTATTTCATGCCCATAAAACAGGCAATGGTAATATGAAAAACCATCAGGAAACTGGTCAGCAGCGGAAATAATATTGAGGAAGTACTACTGAAGCTGGTATGAAAAAAAGCAGTCATCCCGGAAATGCCAATCCCGGCCAGTAAACAAATGCAAATATAAAGGATTAGACGTTTAACGATATGATGCACATGTTCGGGCATAGGCAATATTCCACATAAAAGGCAACGGCAGCGACGATGAGTCACTAGGGCTAATTTACGTTCTTGAGGGTAATAGGGGCGGGCAGATAAGATATTGCGCAGGCGCAATGATTCATGGAATATTAAAATAAATATGTCTGATGGTTACTACGAATTTATTACGGCGAAATAAACGTGGCTGAAAAATACGATGCGGCGCAACCGGCCGCATCGTAAGGGAAATTATCGCGGAGAGACGGTGACCTGGCTGCCGCTGCCGGCAATGGCCACGCGCTGACCAACGGAGAACGGAGTGCTGCCCTGTTTCTGCACTACCATAATGGTATTGCCATCGTCCTTACGGATTTCCAGTTCAACGCCCTGCGTTTTATTCATCGCGCCCTGAACGCCCTGACCGGCTACGCCGCCCGCGACCGCACCTGCCGCCGTAGCCAGAGAGCGTCCGGTACCGCCGCCGATGGTGTTTCCAAGGAACCCGCCCAGTACCGCACCGCCAATGGCCCCGATGGCATTGCTATCGTCGCCGCTCTGGATCTGTACGGCGCGCGTATGCACGATGGTACCGTAAGTCACGCTCTGCACCTGTTTGGCTTCAGATGCGGAATAAACGTCGCCGGACAGGCCGCTGCTGCTCACGCAGCCTGCGAGCGTAAAACCAATCATCGATACAGCCAAAACACGTAAAATCATTTATGAATCTCCTGTTCACCGAAGGTGTTCAATTGAACGTCCATACGGTTAATTATATGGCATTTAGTCGTCGGCGGGCATAGGTTCTCCCTGGACTATACAAAAAATAATAAACACTGGTGCTTCAACCTCAACTAAACGCCGGTTCTTTACGATGTTCTCTGATTTGTCGCTCTATTGTTAAAAAGTATTAGTACAACATAGCATTAGCCGACACTTTATGATGGAGTGAAGGGCATACAAGGGTCATGGAATGAAGGAAAACGTATGAGATCGGGTCGCTTTATTGGCGTTATGTCTGGTACCAGCCTGGATGGTATCGATGTCGTTTTGGCCACCATTACTGAAAACATGGTGGCGCAGCAGGCTAGTCTCACCTGGCCCATTCCACACGCGATAAAAGAAGAGATTCTGGCGATTTGCCAGGGGCAGTCGCTGACCCTTTCGCAGCTAGGTCGTCTGGACACCCGTCTGGGACGGCTGTTTGCCGATGCCGTACTGGCGCTGATGCGCCAGGAAAGTCTCAAACCCACCGACGTCATCGCCATCGGCTGCCATGGACAGACCGTATGGCATGAACCGCAGGGAGAGGCTCCGCATACCCTGCAAATTGGTGATAACAACCAGATCGCCGCCCACACCGGGATAACTGTAGTGGGGGATTTTCGTCGCCGGGATATGGCGCTAGGCGGGCAGGGGGCGCCGCTGGTGCCGGCTTTTCATCATGCGCTGCTGGCCCACCCCGTTGAGCGACGTATGGTGCTCAATATCGGCGGGATCGCTAATGTGTCGCTGCTGGCGCCAGGTCAGCCGGTGCGCGGCTATGATACCGGGCCCGGAAATATGTTGCTGGACGCCTGGATCTGGCGCCAGAAGGGCAAACCGTACGACAAGGACGCCCAATGGGCTAGCGAAGGTAAAGTGCTGCTGCCGCTGCTGCAGGACATGCTGAGCGATCCGTGGTTTGCCTTGCCGGCGCCGAAAAGCACCGGTCGGGAATATTTCAATTACGGCTGGCTGGAGCAGCATATGGCCCGCTATCCGGGGCTACGCGGGGAGGATGTTCAGGCTACGCTTGCGGAATTGACCGCCGTCACCATCAGTGAGCAGGTATTGTTAAGCGGCGGCTGCGAGCGTTTGTTAGTGTGCGGCGGCGGCGCGCGTAACCCCTTGTTAATGGCGCGCCTGGCGGCGCTGCTGCCGGGAACCGAGGTCTCCACCACCGATGAGGCGGGGATCAGCGGCGATGATATGGAAGCGCTGGCCTTTGCCTGGCTGGCCTGGCGAACGCTGGCTGGTCTGCCGGGCAATCTGCCCTCCGTGACCGGCGCCAGCGAAGCCTCGGTGCTGGGCGCCATTTTTCCGGCTAACCCGCCGCAGAATCGGAGTTAACTGAAATCTTAAATACGACGCGACCGGTAAACTGGACAAGTTAAGCGGAGGGCGGAGTGCCCGCCGTGACCGGGAAAGTCGAAGGCAAACGAATGAAAAAAATTCTTATCGCAGTTGTACCTTTTATGCTGGCGGGCTGTAGCTACTACAACCAGTTTGTCGAGCGGATGCAGACGGACACGCTGGAGTATCAATGCGACCAGAAACCATTGACGGTCCATCGCAATAACGCACGCCAGCAGGTCAGTTTTATCTATGATAATCAGCAACTGAACCTGTCTGAGGGGCTGTCGGCTTCCGGGGCGCGCTACACCGACGGCGTCTATGTGTTCTGGTCAAAAGGCGATACCGCCACCGTCTATAAGCGCGACCGCATCGTCCTTGATAACTGTCAGCTGCAGACGGCCAAACGTTGAGATTTCTGTCCGGGGGGCGCACAATAACGCCACCTTATGACTACATCCTCAATGGCCATGTCTGATAACGACGAACTCCAGCAAATTGCGCATTTGCGCCGTGAATACACCCGTGGCGGTTTGCGTCGCCACGATCTTCCTGCTGAACCCCTGCCGCTGTTTGAACGCTGGCTGCGTCAGGCCTGCGATGCGAAACTTGCCGACCCGACGGCCATGGTGGTTGCCACCGTCGATGAGCGCGGCCAGCCCTACCAGCGCATTGTGCTGCTGAAGCACTACGACGAAAAAGGGTTGGTGTTTTATACCAACCTTGGCAGCCGCAAAGCGCATCAAATTGAAAACAACCCGCAGGTCAGCCTGCTTTTCCCGTGGCATATGCTGGAGCGCCAGGTGATGGTAATCGGCAAAGCGGAGCGTCTGTCGACGCTGGAAGTGGTCAAATATTTCCACAGCCGTCCGCGCGACAGCCAGATTGGCGCCTGGGTCTCGAAGCAGTCGAGCCGGATCTCAGCCCGCGGCATCCTCGAAAGCAAATTCCTTGAGCTGAAGCAGAAGTTCCAGCAGGGTGAAGTGCCGTTGCCGAGCTTCTGGGGCGGATTCCGCGTCAGCATTGAGCAGATGGAGTTCTGGCAGGGGGGAGAACACCGTCTGCACGATCGCTTTTTATACCAGCGCGATAGCGGCGCCTGGAAAATAGACCGTCTGGCGCCGTAAACGCCGAAATTAGTTATCGAAGCGCTGGCGCTGAAAGGGCCGGCGCTTTATTCTATGTACTTTTCGCATCTGGCGAAAAGTCGTGTACCGGCAGAGGTGCAGTCGTTTATACATGGAGAATTTGATGGCAAGCAGTAACTTGATTAAACAATTGCAAGAGCGGGGGCTGGTAGCCCAGGTGACGGACGAGGAAGCGTTAGCAGAGCGACTGGCGCAAGGCCCGATCGCGCTCTATTGCGGCTTCGATCCTACCGCTGACAGCTTGCATTTGGGGCATCTTGTTCCATTGTTATGCCTGAAACGCTTCCAGCAGGCAGGTCATAAACCTGTGGCGCTGGTGGGCGGCGCAACCGGTCTGATTGGCGACCCAAGCTTCAAAGCCGCTGAGCGTAAACTAAACACCGAGGATACCGTGCAGGAGTGGGTGGATAAAATCCGCAAACAGGTGGCTCCGTTCCTTGATTTTGACTGCGGCGACAACTCGGCGATCGCGGCGAATAACTATGACTGGTTTGGCAGCATGAACGTGCTGACCTTCCTGCGCGATATCGGTAAACACTTCTCTGTTAACCAGATGATCAACAAAGAAGCGGTGAAGCAGCGTCTGAATCGTGACGATCAGGGTATCTCCTTTACCGAGTTCTCTTACAATCTGCTGCAGGGTTACGACTTTGCCTGCCTGAATAAGCTGCACGGCGTGGCGCTGCAGATTGGCGGTTCTGACCAGTGGGGCAACATCACCTCCGGCATCGATCTGACCCGTCGTCTGCATCAGAACCAGGTGTTTGGCCTGACCGTACCGCTGATCACCAAAGCGGACGGCACCAAATTCGGTAAAACCGAAGGCGGCGCCGTGTGGCTGGATCCGAAGAAAACCAGTCCGTACAAATTCTACCAGTTCTGGATCAACACCGCGGATGCTGATGTCTATCGCTTCCTCAAATTCTTCACCTTTATGGACATTGCGGAGATCAATGCCCTGGAAGAAGAAGACAAAAACAGCGGTAAAGCGCCGCGCGCCCAGTACGTGCTGGCAGAGCAGGTGACGCGCCTTGTTCACGGCGAAGAAGGCCTGGAAGCGGCGAAGCGCATTACCGAAAGCCTGTTCAACGGTAACCTGAGCGACCTGAGCGAAGCAGACTTCGAACAGCTGGCCCAGGATGGCGTGCCGATGATCGAAATGGAAAAAGGCGCCGATCTGCTGCAGGCGCTGGTTGATTCCGAGCTGCAGCCGTCCCGCGGTCAGGCGCGTAAAACCGTTGCCTCTAACGCGGTGACCATCAACGGCGAAAAACATGCCGACCCGGAATATGTATTCAGTGACAGCGATCGCCTGTTTGGCCGCTACACCTTGCTGCGTCGCGGTAAGAAAAATTACTGCCTGGTCTGCTGGAAATAAAAAAATACTGCCAGGGCGTGGGAAACCACGCCCTTTTTCTTTTTAGGGTTGTGGTAAGAAAATGAAGAACATCCTCGCCATTCAGTCTCACGTTGTGTTTGGCCATGCCGGCAACAGTGCCGCCGAATTTCCGATGCGCCGTCTGGGCGCCAATGTCTGGCCCCTGAATACCGTACAGTTCTCTAACCATACGCAGTACGGCAAATGGACCGGCTGCGTCATGCCGCCTTCGCATTTGACGGAGATCGTTCAGGGGATTGCCGATATCGACAAACTGCAGACCTGCGATGCGGTACTGAGCGGCTATCTTGGCTCCGCTGAGCAGGGAGAGCATATCCTCGGTATCGTGCGTCAGGTTAAGGCGGCCAATCCGGCGGCGAAATATTTTTGCGATCCGGTGATGGGTCACCCGGAGAAGGGCTGCATCGTCGCGCCGGGCGTGGCGGAGTTCCACGTGCGCTATGCGCTGCCGGCCAGCGATATTATTGCGCCGAATCTGGTTGAGCTGGAGATCCTGTGCGGTCATCCGGTCGCCAGCGTCAGCGAGGCAGTGGCCGCCGCGCGGGAGCTGATTGCCCAGGGGCCGGAAGTGGTATTAGTTAAGCATCTTGCCCGTGCGGGTCTGAGTATGGATCGTTTTGAGATGCTGCTGGTGACGGCCGAAGAAGCCTGGCATATTAGTCGGCCGCTGGTGGATTTCGGCCTGCGTCAGCCGGTGGGCGTCGGCGATGTGACCAGCGGTCTGCTGTTGGTTAAATTGCTGCAGGGGGCAAGTCTGCGCGATGCGCTGGAACACGTCACCGCCGCGGTGTACGAGATTATGCTCGCCACCAAAAATATGCAGGAATACGAACTGCAGGTAGTAGCGGCGCAGGATCGCATCGCCGTACCGGAGCACTGCTTCAGCGCCACCCGGCTGTAACTCCCAGGGCCTGCCCGACGGTCCGCCGGGCAGGTTCAGGCCTTATTTTAAGCCTTCAGCCGCCAGTGCGGCAGCCACCGCCGGACGCGCTGCCACCTGCGTCATCCAGCTGCCGATATGACCATAGGCAGCCATATCCAGTTTTATAGCATAGGCCCAGCGCAGCACCGTAAACAGATAACCATCGGCAATGGTGAAGCGATGGCCGGTCAGCCACTGTTTGTCTGCCAGCGCTGCATCAACGTATTGCAGCTTTTTCTCAAGCAGCCCCCGCGCGACAGGCTTATAGTCCTCCGGGGTATCCGGGCGGAACAGCGGGGTAAAGCTTTTATGCAGCTCGGTGGCCACATAGTTCAGCCATTCGAGAGTCTGATAGCGCGCAATCGAGCCCACCGGCGCCAGCAGATGACGATCCGGCACCTGGTCTGCGATGTACTGCATGATGGCTACGCCCTCAGTGAGCAGGATATCATCATCCAGCAGCAGCGCCGGCACCTGACCTTTCGGGTTGATCAGCAGATAGTCCTCCCCGTTTTCCAGCCGTTTTTGGGCCAGATCCACGCTCTGCAGGGTAAAATCCAGACCGCTTTCGCGCAGGGCAATATGCGAGGCAAGGGAACAGGCGCCGGGTTTGTAGAACAGTTTCATGCGTGACTCCTCGTGGCTGCAGTTTTCTGTATGTTAGTCCTGCCAGGGGTAAAAAAAAAGCCGCTAAACTAACGTTAGCGGCTTAAAAATAATTAGTTTTCCCTGCGGCGTCAGGCAGCCGCGGTTTCGCGTGCTTTAATGTCCGCGCTGTCGTCCTGAGTCATACGATTCAGTTTCGGCGCGGTCAGCAGCATCAGGGCGGCGATAACCGCGGTGACGATACCAATCTGCAGGAATACGTGACCGTACACTTCCAGCGACACCAGCGGATCGGTGACATTCTCCGGGACTGCCATCAGGTTAGCGATTTTCCCGGCGATGATCGCCGCGCCTGCCGTGGTGAGGAACCAGCTGCCCATAATGAAGCCCATCAGACGCTGAGGAACCAGCTGAGCGACCATCGCCAGGCCGAGGCCGGAAATCATCAGTTCACCGATAGACTGCAGCGCGTAGCTCAGAATCAGCCAGTTGACCGAGACGATACCGGCGTCGCTGGCGAACTTCGCCCCTAAAGGCAGGACGAGGAATGCGCCAGAGCACAGTACCATACCGATAGCAAATTTGTGCGGCATCGGCAGGCGGTCGCCCATCTTGTTGTAGATGGCGGCCAGAATCGGGCTACCAATCATGATCCAGAACGGGTTCAGCGCCTGATACTGTTCCGGTTCAAAGGCGAGACCGAGGATCGAGTGCTCCACGTTACGGATGGCGAAGAAGTTCAGCGAGGTCGGCATCTGGCTGTACAACACGAAGAAGACAATCGCTTCTACCATCAGCAGGAAAGCGACGATCATTTTACGACGCGGAGCGCCTTTCAGGCCTATGGTTTCTTTGGCGAAAATCACGACGATACCCAGTGCGACGACGCCCAGCACCATACGTGCGATACCCTGGTTGTGCAGCAGCCAGGTGGCGATAGCGACCAGCACCACCACGCCAGCGATGGTCGCCAGCAGTTTACCCATGTGTACCGGGGCAAAGTCCGGTTTAGAGCCGTACTGTTTAACCCATTTCTGACAGAAGGCGAAGTTAATAATGGTGATCACCATCCCCACCACGCTGAGGGCAAACGCTACGCTCCAGCCAAAACGTGCGGCCAGCCACGGGGTTGCCAGCATAGAGAAGAACGAACCGATGTTGATGGACATGTAGTACATGGTAAATGCACCGTCCAGACGTGGGTCGTTTTTGTCATAGCAGGTAGAAAGCAGGGAGGACGGGTTGGCTTTAAACAGGCCGTTACCGACGGCGATGGTCGCCATACCCATATAGACGATAGCGGCGTCATGACCGGACCAGGCCACCAGCGCATAGCCAATCGCCAGCACGATAGCGCCCAGCATGATGACACGCTTGGTACCCAGCACTTTATCACCCAGCCAGCCGCCAATGGCGACGAGGCCATAAACCAGCGCGCTAAAGGAGGAGAACAGAGTAATGGAATCCGCTTCCGACATACCCAGCTGTTTTACCAGGTAAACGGCCATGATCCCTTGCAGGCCGTAGTAACCAAAACGCTCCCACAACTCGATCGAGAAAATGAGATAGAACGCGCGTGGTTGTTTGAAAGCGTTCAGACTCACGCTTTCTGCTGGTTTATTGTTTGCAGTAGACACATATACCTCTTTTTTTACATCCCATATTTACTGGGGGGTGTTCGGGGCGCAATCTCGTTGGACCGCCGCCTTTATAGTTATTCTTGGAGGGAAAACGGCAAGTAATGTTCACTATCCTGGCGCATCAGGCAAGGCTTTTGTAATAATCTGTTACACATAATCAGGGTGGTATAATGCTCCGGACATATGAATGTTATACAGCGTTAAATTTTACCGTTTCGATATCGTTGGTATTTTTATCTTTTGGGTTCGCCGGTTTGCCGGGAAAAGGCGATATATTCTACTGATCTGGCGTAAGCATAGTGATATGGTCCATTATCTTAAAAAATCATGGGTCATTATCCTGACAATCTTTACTCATCCGTTGTATTGCCTGACATTTATTTCCATTCCAGTAACATTCAATCAACATAAAGTTGCGAGCATGATCTGGATCACAAATGCATAGAAATTTTGCGCTGATAAAAAATGAATGAACTAGTTGTTTGTTATATAACCGGATAATCATCCATAATCATGATGATTATGTGGTGTTAATGGCCGGTGAAATAGATGAATGCGGGCCATAACCCAGAGTTAAGCTATGACCGCAATAGAGACGAGACAGTCAGGCGTAGACTTTATCTTTGTATTCGCAAAGATCTTCAATCAGGCAGGAGCCGCAGCGCGGCTTGCGGGCAATACAGGTATAACGCCCATGCAGGATCAGCCAGTGATGACAGTCGACCTTAAACTCGGCGGGGACCACCTTCAGAAGCTTCTCTTCCACCTGCTCAACGTTCTTGCCCGGGGCGAATTGCGTCCGATTGCAGACGCGGAAGATGTGCGTGTCCACGGCGATGGTCGGCCAGCCAAAGGCGGTATTCAGCACCACGTTGGCGGTTTTACGGCCCACGCCGGGCAGCGCCTCCAGCGCTGCTCTGTCTTCCGGCACCTCACCATTGTGCTGCTCCAACAGGATGCGGCAGGTTTTGATGACGTTTTCCGCTTTGCTGTTAAACAGGCCGATAGTCTTGATATACGATTTCACCCCATCCACCCCCAAGGCCAGCATCGCTGCGGGCGTATTGGCCACCGGATAGAGTTTGGCTGTCGCTTTGTTGACGCTTACGTCGGTGGCCTGTGCAGAAAGCAGGACGGCAATCAGCAGCTCGAATGGCGAACTGAAATGCAGTTCGGTGGTGGGGTGGGGATCGTTTTCCCGCAGCCTGGTAAGGATCGCCAGGCGTTTGGCTTTGTTCATATTATGCTTTCCCTGTCACGTCGGACGGGGCGACAGAGACGGCCCGGGCCGCTTGCGCCTTCCGCTGTTTGCTACGTTCATCGATAAGGTATTTAATCGCCAGCATCATGCCGAGGCCAATAAAGGCGCCTGGCGGCAGCATAGCCAGCAGGAAAGGGGTATCGGTGTGGAAAACCTCGATGCGCAGAACCTTCGCCCAGCTGCCAAGCAGACTGTCGGCGCCGTCAAACAGGGTGCCGTTGCCAAGGATCTCGCGCAGGGAGCCCAGCACAAACATCGCGCAGGTAGCGCCCATGCCGATCGAGAAACCGTCCAGTGCCGACAGCGCTGGCCCTTTTTTGGCGGCAAAGGCTTCGGCGCGGCCGACCACGATGCAGTTGGTCACGATAAGCGGGATGAAAATCCCCAGCGACTGATAGAGGCCGAAGGCATAGGCGTTGATCAGCATCTGCACGACGCTCACCACCGAGGCGATAATCATTACGTAGATGGGGATCCGGATCTCCGCCGGCGTCCAGCGGCGCAGGCTGGAGATGGTCAGGTTAGTCAGGGTTAACACCAGGGTGGTGGCCAAACCCAGCCCGAGGGCGTTGGTGGCGGTCGAGGTGACCGCCAGCAGAGGACACATACCTAACAGCTGAACCAGGGCGGAGTTATTTTTCCACAGGCCCTGGACGATGACGTCTTTAACTTCGCTCATGGTTATTCTCCACAGGCGGTGAATTCAGGAAGTTGCGCAGGCAGCGTTTGTGCATATAAGCCTGCGCGCTTAACGGTATTGACCACCGCCCGGGGGGTGATGGTGGCGCCGGTGAACTGGTCAAAATCGCCGCCATCCTTTTTGACCGCCCAGTGGCTATCGCCCTGGCCGTGGATGACTTTCCCGGCAAAATGGGTAATCCAGTCCGACAGGCGAAGTTCGATTTTATCACCCAGGCCCGGCGTTTCATGATGCTCAGTTACGCGGGTGCCGAGGACCGTGCCGCTAAAATCGGCGGCAACCAGCAGCTGTATTGCTCCGGAGTAGCCGTCCGGCGCGGTGGCTTCCATCACCGCGCCGATCGGTCGATCGTTATTTTTGGCGATCCACACTTTATGCTGGCCTTTGCCCAGCGCCGGGGCGCTGACCAGATAGCAGCTCTTAAGCAGATCGTTATTATAGCGGTCGGCAGGTAAAACCTGGTCGAATAACGCCTTTTGCTGCAGGGCCGCCTGCTGGTCGATGGTGCTTTTGGTCAGCTCATTGATCGCCGCCGTCAGCCCGGTGGAACCGGCGGCAAACAGCGCCAGCGTGACGCCGTGTTTACGCATCGTTTTTAACATCATTGCTCTCTCAACGGTGGCCATATACGCGCGGGCGCGTGTAGTAATCGATCAGCGGCACGGTAATATTCGCCAGCAGAACGGCAAACGCCACGCCGTCCGGATAACCACCGAAGCTGCGGATGAGCCAGACCAGCAGGCCAGCGAGGGCGCCAAAGATCAGACGGCCGCGGTTGGTTGTTGAGGCCGTCACCGGATCGGTCAGGATAAAGAAGGCGCCAAGCATGGTCGCCCCGGAGAGCAAATGCATCTGCGGTGAGGCCAGGCTCTGCGGCGAAAAAATCCAGCCGAGGGTGGCGCACAGGCCGAGGCTAACAAGGAAGCTGACCGGGATATGCCAGCGGATCGCCTTCTGCCACAGCAGGAAAAGGCCGCCTGCCAGCCAGGCGATATTCACCCACTGCCAGCCCAGACCTGCCAGCACGCCGCCGTAGACCGGCAATTGCAGCACCTGCTGAACGCTATGTCCGGCATGCAGGGAGGTTTTAAAGGTATCCAGCGGGGTGGCCTGGCTGACGCCGTCGATACCCAGCCGCAGACTGGCCATGTCGCCTCCGGCGGCGGTATGACCGGTGAAGATCATCTGCAGCGCGTCGCTGAATGCCGGGATATGGGCGGCTATCTCATAGGAAGGCAGCCAGGAGGTCATCTGCACCGGGAACGAAATCAGCAGCACGACATAGCCGATCATTGCCGGGTTGAAGGGGTTATGGCCCAGGCCTCCGTACAACTGCTTGGCGATGACTACGGCAAAGGCAGTGCCGAGCACCACCATCCACCACGGGGCCAGTGGCGGAATACTCACCGCCAGCAGCAGGCCGGTGAGCAGGGCGGAATTATCTTTCAGCGTGGCAGCAACAGGCTGTTTACGCAGTTTGAGATTAGCGGCTTCGGTCGCCCAGGCCGTCAGGGCGGCGAGGACAATCTGCAGTACGGTGCCCCAGCCGAAAAACCAGGTCTGGACCACAATGCCAGGCACAGCGGCGAGCAGCACCAGCAGCATAATACGCGAGGTCTGCCGCTGGTTATGGGTATAGGGGGAGCTTGCGATTCTGAAAACCATTTATTCCTCGTTAACTGCCTGCTGTGTTGCTTTACGCGCCTGAACGCGGGCGATAGCCGCGGCGACGGCCGCTTTGCGCGGGTCGTCATTGGCTGCGGCTGACGCGAGATCCTGTTGTGCGGCCTGCTGTTCGGCTTTACGCGCTTTGGCGCGGGCGATGGCGGCTTCCACCGCCGCCTTGCGCGGGTCGACCGGTTCGACGGCCGGGGCGTCCACCGGCGCGGCCTGCTGTTCGGCTTTACGCGCTTTAGCGCGGGCGATAGCGGCTTCCACCGCCGCCTTGCGCGGGTCGACCGGTTCGGCGGCCGGGGCGTCCACCGGCGCGGCCTGCTGTTCGGCTTTACGCGCTTTGGCGCGGGCGATAGCGGCTTCTACCGCCGCCTTGCGCGGGTCGACCGGTTCGGCGGCCGGGGCTTCCACCGGCGCGGCCTGCTGTTCGGCTTTACGCGCTTTAGCGCGGGCGATAGCGGCTTCCACCGCCGCCTTGCGCGGGTCGACCGGTTTGACGGCCGGGGCGTCCACCGGCGCGGCTTGCTGTTCGGCTTTACGCGCTTTGGCGCGGGCGATAGCGGCTTCCACCGCCGCCTTGCGCGGATCGACCGGTTCGGCGGCCGGGGCTTCCACCGGCGCGGCCTGCTGCTGCGCTTTGCGCGCCCGGGCCTCAGCCTTACGCGCTTCGCGGGCGGCAATCGCCTCGCTGTTGTCAGGTTTGGCGCCGGCCTGAATCACGATCGGCTGCGTGGCATCGCGTTGTTTATCCCGTACCCGGGCCAGGGCGGCGCTAATCGCCTCCTGATCTTTGGCGGCAGGCTGAACGGCGGCTTTTTTATGCCGCTCGGCGCGCGCGGCTTTCTCACGCTCCAGGCGCGCCTGTCGGGCCTCGAATCGGGCTTTGGCTTCCGCAGCGCGCTGCTCTTCCTGACGAATCGCCGCGATCTCGGCCTTTTCCTGACGGAAGTACTGCACCAGCGGAATATTACTTGGACATACCCACGCGCAGGCGCCGCACTCGATGCAGTCCGCCAGATTATGGGCAGTGGCTTTATCGTGCTGCTGACCTTTGCTGAACCAGTACAGCTGCTGCGGCAGCAGATCGGCCGGGCAGGCGTCAGCGCAGGCGCTGCAGCGAATGCAGCCTTTCTCTTCCTGCGGTTCGCCCATCTCGCTGGCGGAAGGCGCCAGCAAACAGTTGGTTATCTTCACCACCGGGACGTCGAGCCACGGCAGGGTAAAGCCCATCAGCGGGCCGCCCATGATCACCATTGGCTCGGCGCTGGGGCAGAAGCCGGCATCGTTCAATAGATGGCGCACCGGCGTGCCAAGACGCGCCCAGACATTGCCCGGTCTGGTTACCGCTTCGCCGGTGAGGGTGACCACGCGCTCGGTTAACGGCTCACCGTCAATCACCGCGCGTTTCACCGCATAAGCCGTACCGACGTTCTGCATCAGCACGCCAATGTCCGATGAACGACCGCCGTGCGGTACCTGTTTGCCGGTGAGAATTTGGGTGAGCTGCTTGGCGCCACCGGAGGGATATTTGGTGGGGATCACGCGCAGCGAAATGCCATGGGCGTCGCAGAGCACCGCCCGCAGCATTGAGATGGCCTGCGGCTTATTGTCTTCAATGCCGATCAGCACTTCTTCAGGCTGCAGTATATGAGCGAGGATGCGGATACCCTCGACAATCTGCGCCGCGCAGTCCTGCATCAGGCGGTCATCCGCCGTGATATAGGGCTCGCACTCGGCGGCGTTAATGATCAGCGTTTTAATTTTATCTCCGCCACCGCGCAGTTTACTGCCGGTGGGGAAGCCTGCGCCGCCGAGGCCAGCAACGCCAAATTGGTGGATACGCTCGATCAGCGCTTCACGCGTGCGGGTCTGATAGTCGCTCCAGCCATCGCGCTCGATCCAGCGGTCTTCGCCGTCGGCGTCAATGATCACGCTCATCTCCGCCAGCGCCGACGGGTGCGCGGTAGTGTGCGGAGCGATGGCGGCAATGGTGCCGGAGGTCGGGGCGTGAACGGGCAGCATTCTTCCCCAGCCGCGGGTCAGCGGCTGGCCGCGCAGCACCCGGTCGCCCACTTTAACGCACAGTTCGCCCTCGGCGCCAATGTGCTGCTTCAACGGGATAACAAAGCGCTGCGGCAGGGAAACCTGACGCAGCGGGGTGCCGTTAGACTGGGTTTTCATTTCAGGCGGGTGAATACCGCCGTTGAAATCCCAGACCTTGTCTTTTCGGAAAGCGGAAAATAGCTTAAACATGTTGTTCCACAGGAATATTTCGCACCGGGATCGTATGCAGATCCCATTTCCAGGTCTCCGGGGTGGTGGCCACCGGAACGAGTGAAATGCACTGGGTCGGGCAGGGGGCGACGCACAAATTGCAGCCGGTGCACAGGTCGCTCATCACGGTATGCATGGCACGGGTCGCCCCAACGATGGCATCCACCGGACAGGCCTGGATACACTTGGTACAGCCAATGCAGTTCGGCTCGTCAATTACCGCGAGCATGCGGGCCGGCTCCGCTTCCTGTGCGTCGCCGTCGACAGGCTGCGGGTCGACGTTCAGCAAGGCGGCGATTTTTAACATCACCGCTTCGCCACCCGGCGCGCAGCGGTTTATTTTCTCACCCTGTACGCCGACTGCTTCCGCATAGGGGCGACACCCAGGGTACCCGCACTGCCCACACTGGCTCTGCGGCAATAGCTCATCAATTTTTTCCACCACCGGGTCGTCCTGCACCGCGAAACGACGCGAGGCGTATCCCAGTATTAAGCCGAAAATCAGCCCTAACAGGCTGATGGCGATCACGGCTATCCAGACTGCGCTCATTACAACTTCACCAAACCACTAAAGCCCATGAAGGCCAGAGACATTAAACCAGCGGTAATCAGCGCGATGGCATTACCGCGAAACGGCGCGGGGACATCGGCCACCACCAGGCGTTCACGGATCGCCGCGAACAGCACCATTACCAGCGAGAAGCCGACGGCGGCGGCAAAGCCGTACAGCGCCGACTGCAGGAAATTGTGGCCCAGATTAATATTCAGCAGCGCTACCCCGAGTACGGCACAGTTGGTGGTGATCAGCGGTAGAAAGATCCCCAGCAGGCGATAGAGCGCCGGGCTGGTTTTACGCACCACCATCTCAGTAAACTGAACCACCACGGCGATAACCAGAATAAAGGCCAGGGTACGCAAATAAACCAAATTTAGCGGGATAAGGATCCAGGTATCAATCAGCCAGGCGCAAATAGAGGCCAGAGTCATCACGAAGGTGGTAGCGAGCCCCATCCCCATTGCGGTTTCCAGCTTTTTGGAAACCCCCATAAACGGGCACAGACCAAGAAACTTCACCAGAACGAAGTTATTGACCAGGACTGTACCAATAAAGAGCAGTAAATAATCAGCCATCATGCGACCTGAAACGAAAAAAAGCCGCTTATTATCGAATAAAACGATACCAGCGACAACAGGTTAAGTGTGGGGGTATTACGGATTAACAAAAGTCCGTTTTACCCGCTGCGAACGGCGAAAATAGGGCGCCAGCAGCGCAGCGGCCAGCAGCGGAAACAGCAGCTGACGCAGGGCAAGCACATCCGAGACCGGCGAGAAGGCAAAAGCCTTTATCGCCAGCAGCAGGGTGATGAGCAGCCAGATAATATAGTGTTTCGGCACCACCGAGCGCCGCTTGAAAAAGGCGATAGTCAGCCAGAGCGTGTAATACCACATGGCGAGGGCAAACAGCAGCGAGGCGACCCACAGCGCCATATGGCCCGCGCTCATGGCGCGCAGTAGGGTATAGGTCTGCGGCGACATCAGCGCATTGGCAAAAAACAGCAGCGATAACGAGGCGCTCAGCAGCGCCACCAGCAACCAGGCCAGCGGAGCCAGCAGCCATCCGCCGATGCGCTCTGCAGATTGAGACGTCATGTTTCTCCCCTATTCAACGCCAGTGAATAAAATCAGGCCGGGAAGTATAAGCAACTGGCGTGAAGGATGACAGCCTTACTGCACGAATCGCCAAACGGATTTAGGAACCTGGCCCACATCGAACAATTTACCACCGGAGACCAGCTCTGCGCGACGATGATCGGCGGCGCGATACATATTCACGATCTCCTGGGTGTCAGTCAGGGAGTAGTTAAGGTGATCAAATAGTTTTTCAAGGCTTTCCAGCGAACTGATTTTGCGAAATTTTAATAAGTAGTCCAGCACGGTCATTTTCGTATCCATTTTATAATCGGAATTATTGCGTTGAATATTATCAGCATTCACTAAACCTACTCTCAACCAACGGCGCCTTCTGCTGGGGCCGCGTGGAATGAATCAGGTTATATAAACCCATGACAAGGGGCAAAGCCAGCCTTGAAGAGCAGGGAGAAGTTTAAGAATATTCTAAAATCAGACCGGGCGCCGAATGGCGCCCGCAAGAGAAGATTAACGCTGTTCGCCGTGACTGGCAATAACAGATTTGTACCAATAAAAACTCTTCTTTCGTTTCCGCGCCAGATTTTGCTGGTGATCGACATAGACAAAACCATATTGCTTTTGATAGCCGTTGAGCCAGCTCAGCAGATCGATAAATGACCAGGGGTAATAGCCGCGCACATCTGCCCCCAGCGCCAGCGCTTTTTCGAGGGCGCCAATATGGCTGCTGAGATAATCAATCCGCGGGTCGTCGACCACTTCCCCGTCAATAATCGGGTCCTTCGCGCCGAGGCCATTCTCGGTGATATATATCGGAATATCGCCATAGCGCGCCTTAATCATCATAATGCCGTCAGTTAGCCCCTGCGGCCAGATTTCCCAGCCCCATTCGGTATATGTACTCTGGGGATTACGCACGAAATAGAATAATCCCTCCACGCCAGGCTCGCCGCCGGTAGCGATCTCAGGCGGCTGGGCAGATACCGTTTCCCGGCGATAGTAATTCAGACCGATGAAGTCGCAGCGGTTGTCACGGAGCAGCGCGTCGTCGCCTGGAGCAAAGCGAGGTACCCCCCACAGCGCCTGGGTCTGCGCCAGCAGGTCGGCAGGATAGGTGCCTTTCAGCACCGGATCGTACAGCCAGTGAGTATGGATGGCGTCAGCCAGTTCGGTGGCCTTAATGTCTGCCTCGCTGTCGGTGAGCGGGGTATGCGGTTGCAGTACGTTGACGAAGCCAATCTCGCCGGCCACAGCCATCTCGCGAAAGGCCTTCACCGCCAGCGCATGGGCGATAAATACGTGGTGGCAGGCCTGAATGGCGCGCGCCGGATCGCGGACCGCCGGGGGATGGAGGCCGTTAATGTAGCCGTGCCCAATGAAGACAATGGTTTCGTTGAAGGTAGCCCACAGCTTCACCCGTGAACCAAAGCGCGCATAGCACAGGCGGGCGTACTCGGCGAAGGCCTCGGCGGTAGTGCGCGCTTCCCAGCCGCCCTCATCCTGCAGGGCCTGCGGCAGATCCCAGTGATAGAGGGTGATCATCGGCTCAATATTGTGCGCCAGCAGTTCGTCGATCAGATCGCTGTAAAACTGGACTCCCGCTTCATTCACCTTACCGCGCCCGGCGGGCAGCAGGCGGGGCCAGGAGATGGAGAATCGATAGCTTTGCAGGCCCATCTCGGCCATTAACGCCACGTCTTCGCGAAAACGGTGATAGTGGTCGACGGCAATATCGCCGGTGGTGCCTTCAAAGGTGGTACCCGGCAGATGAGAGTAGATATCCCAGATTGACGGTCCTTTACCGTCGGCGTCGTGTCCTCCCTCAACCTGATACGCTGCGGTAGCGGCACCCCATAAGAAATTGTGCGGAAAAGCGGCCATGAAAAAGCTCCCTGTCTGATGATAAAGGGAGTGTAATAAAAGCGCGAACATATGTGCAACCGGTTTCTGAAACCGGTTGCACAGTTGCGAGGCGGGTCACTGTTTTAACGCGGAGCTACTTCGTGTGCACCACATCCGCTGGCGGTGGGGACTGATAGTTATCTATATGGTGTGCGATAACCAAAAGCAGTGCCGAAATACCAAAAACAATCCAGCCAATAAGTTCTACAATACGGGTAAAAACAGTTGTCATAACACTTCAATATCCTTTGAACACAGCGTGAAATGTTACTCGATGGTCAGCAGATCACAAGGGGTATCTGTCTGATTTCTCACACTTGCATGTAAGTCACAAAGTAAGGAATGATAAGTTTTGCTCACGGTTTGTAAAATTATTCTCATTAACCTGGTGTTGATATCAGTTGCATAAGCGAGGCGGTAAGATGAGCGATGCGATCCGGGTGGGGCTGGTGGGGTTCGGTTACGCCAGCAAAACGTTTCATGCGCCGTTGATCGGCGGCACGCCGGGTGTGGCGCTGAAGGCGGTCGCCAGCAGCGACGCCGATAAGGTCCATGCCGATTGGCCTGGCGTGAAGGTAATGAGTGCGCCGGGGGATCTGCTGGACGACCCGGATATCGATCTGGTGGTCATCGCCACCCCGAACGACACCCACTTTCCGCTGGCGAAAGCGGCGCTGGAGGCGGGAAAGCATGTTGTGGTGGATAAGCCCTTTACCGTGACACTGTCACAAGCTCGCGAGCTGGAAAGCCTGGCGAAGCACTGCGGTCGGATACTTTCGGTGTTTCATAACCGGCGCTGGGATAGCGATTTCTTAACGGTCAGCGCGTTGATCAACGAAGGTCAGCTGGGGGAGGTGTGTTACTTCGAGTCGCATTTCGATCGCTTCCGACCACAGGTGCGCCAGCGCTGGCGTGAGCAGGCAGGTCCTGGCAGCGGCATATGGTATGACCTCGCGCCGCATCTGCTCGACCAGGTCGTGGTGCTGTTTGGCCTGCCGGTAAGCATCACGGTGGACCTCGCGCAGCTTCGGCCCGGCGCGCAATCCACCGACTATTTTCACGCCGTGCTGGCCTATCCGCAGCGGCGGGTAGTACTGCATGGTACGTTACTCGCCGCCGCGGAGAGCGCGCGCTTTATCGTCCACGGCTCGCGGGCCAGCTATATTAAGTACGGTCTTGACCCGCAGGAGGAGCGGCTAAAAAACGGTGAACGGCTGCCGCAGGAGGACTGGGGATATGATATGCGCGACGGTACCCTGACCCGCGCGGAAGGGGATGAACGTAGTCAGGAGAAATGGCTGACGCTACCGGGTAATTATCCCGCTTACTATGCCGCTATCCGCGACGCGCTTAACGGCGTAGGGGAAAACCCGGTCCCGGCCAGCGAGGCGATTCAGATAATGACCCTGATTGAGTTGGGTATCGAGTCGGCCAGACATCGCGCTACGCTCAGCCTGGTCTGAGGAGGAGCCCGGCAGCACGGCTGCCGGGCCGGTTATCAGCCTTTGGCAACCCGCTGAATGAGGGCGGCTTTTTCCTGTTCGCCGAGGAACGCCAGGGTCAGGCCGTTGATCTGCGCCTGACGGATCTGCTCCCGGCTCAGCCCTGCCGCCGGCGCCGCCACGGTATACTCGTGAATGATGTCCACACCCTGGACCGCCGGATCGTCGGTGTTGAGGCTCGCCAGCACACCGTGCTCAAGGAACTGCTTCAGCGGATGCTGGGCCAGGGAGGCCACGGTGCTGGTTTGCACGTTCGAGGTCAGGCAGGATTCAATCCCGATGCGGTGCTCGGCCAGGTAGTCCATCAGGGCTGGATCCTCTACCGCTTTAACCCCATGGCCGATGCGCTCCGCGCCCAGCTCACGAATGGCCTGCCAGATACTTTCCGGGCCGGCCGCTTCGCCCGCGTGGACGGTGATATGCCACCCGGCGTCGCGGGCCTGGTTAAAATGGTTGCGGAACAGCGTACCCGGGAAGCCGAGCTCATCGCCGGCGAGGTCGAGGGCAGTGATGCCCTCGCGGTGGGCGAGAAGCGCCGCCAGCTCTTCCTGACAGGCGGCTTCGCCGAAGGTGCGGCTCAGAATACCGATCAGCCGGGCGTCGACCTGGAAATCGCGGCATCCCTCTTGAACCCCGGCAATTACCGCCTCTACCACGCCGTCGACCGGCAGCCGGTGGGTCATCGCCATATAGCGGGGAGAGAAGCGCAGCTCAACGTAGTGCAGGCCATTTCGCGCCGCGTCTTCGACGTTCTCATACGCCACGCGGCGACAGGCTTCCAGCGAGGCCAGGACCTTTACCCCCCAGTCGAGCTTGGCGAGGAAACTAACCAGATCGGGCTCAAGGCTGGTGACCTGGACATGAGGACGCAACGTGTCGAGGGTGGTTGCGGGAAGAGCGATATTAAATTCGCGGCCAAGATCGAGGATGGTTTGGGCCCGGATGTTACCGTCAAGATGACGATGAATGTCGGTTAATGGCAATGAGGAATCAATCATGGTCGCACTCTTTTTTTAGTTAAAGTGCACGTCATTATACAACATGAACATAACTGTTTAAAAGCATTGAAAAAATGTATGCGATACAAATAGCTGGCAGCAATCAGGTCAGCATTACGGTCTTTTTGACTGGCCCCTTTAAAACGCAGAACGAATATCATGATTGACGCGATCCTGACCAGATCAGAAATGCACACGCGCTGACCGCGGCGCCCGCAAGGGAGACCGCCTGCCATCCCCAGTGGGAATAAAGCTGTGTGGCAACGATAGCCCCTGCCGCGCTGCCCAGCGAATAAAAACACATGTAAGCCCCAACCAGGCGGCTTGCCGCTGCAGGCCTGGCGGCAATGATCAGGCTCTGGCTGGAGACATGAACGGCCTGTACCGCAAAGTCCAGCGCAATGACGCCAGCTATCAGCCAGAGCAGAGAGGTTTCGGCATAGCCGATAGGAAGCCATGAGATGGTCAGCAGCGCCAGCGCCAGGCCGGTAGTGCGCTGAGCCCATCCCTGGTCAGCCCACTTGCCCGCTCTGGCGGCGGCCAGCATGCCAGCGAAGCCGGCTAAGCCAAACATCCCCGTCTGGGTGTGCGAGAGGGAAAGGGCGGTGAGCGGCATGACCATGGTCGTCCATAGCATGCTGAAAGCGGCGAAGATAAATAGCGCCAGGATCCCGCGCTTTCTCAGTTGCGGCTCGGTGAGGTACAGCTGAAACACGGACTTCAATAAGGAAAGGTAAGTCGGCTTTTGCGGCTGCGGCTGCTGCGGGGGCGAAGGCATGATTTTCCAGACGATCCCGGCAATCATCAACATCAGACAGGCAGCCGTGAGATACACGGCTCGCCAGCCGGCGATATCGGCTATCGCGCCTGAGATAAACCGAGATAACAGGATACCTGAAACAATGCCGCTGGTCAGGGTACCCACCGCCTGGCCTCGTTTCTGCGGCGTCGCCAGTATTGCCACCCAGGCCACCAGCACCTGCACCACCACGGCCATCAGGCCGACGATCAGCATGGCGCCAAGCAGAGTTGCTATATTGGGGGATAACCCTGCCGCGACTAACGCCGCTACTGAAAGCAACAGTTGACTCATCACCACGTATTTACGGTTCAACCAGTCCCCGAGCGGAACCAGGAACAGCAGGCCAATGGCATAGCCCGCCTGCGTAGCGGTGATGACGCTGCCAATCATGCCTGGCGACACCTTCAGGCTGACCGCCATCGAGTCGAGTAAAGGCTGTGCTGAATAAACATTGGCTACTGCCAGCGCGCAGGTTAGTGAAAACAACGCCGTTATCCCTGTGGTCAGCATCGTGTCAGGGACTGACGCAGTTTGGATCCTTTGGCCGGTACATCTACTTGCCTTGCATTTCATAAGAGGCCCTCTGGCTGGTTGCTTTTTAAAACTAGTATGTCTATAGAATTAGCCTTAGTGGTTTTTTTTTGCAACTGGTAAAGGTGAGGATTAAGCTAGATCAGTAGATAAATTGATAAGGAGCGCGCAGATGGCAAAGCAGGAATCACTTAGAACCAGTGAATGTCCGGTGGCGAGAACGTTGGAATCAATTGGTGAACGCTGGTGCCTGATGATTATCCGCGAAGCATTTGACGATGTGCGGAGATTCAGCGAGTTTCAAAAAAATTTGGGGCTGGCCAAAAATATCCTTGCCTCGCGGCTGAAGCATCTGGTTGATATCGGTATTTTCGAGATTTTACCGGCATCGGATGGCAGCGCATACAAGGAATATGTCCTGACTGAAAAGGGGCGCTCCGTGTTTCCCATTGTTGTGGCGCTGCGGCAATGGGGAGAGCGTTATATGTTTGAGCAAGGGGAAACCTATTCGGTCCTGCTGGATAACGCGCACGGCCAGCCCCTTCAGTATCTGGATGTGCGTTCCGCTCAGGGGGATAAACTGCAACCAGGCGACTGTCATCGCCGGCGCATTGTGTCAGATACCCGCGCCGAATAATGGCGTGAAGAATTTGCAGGATACCAGCGAGAATACGAGCGTACCGCTAAAGGGTCATGGAACAATCCTGACGTGTTTTTTTGCGAACTGCTTTTGATGCCAAAGCTCCGGACGCGTGAAAGTGACCCACCGCCAACCGCAGGAGGCGGTGCATAACCATTTACAATTATATTTTATTTGAATGTATTCATGTTACATATTAAATTCTGCTTACTTTATCGACGATGAGGCAAGGATGCGGATGTGGAGAGCGTAATCCATAACAATATTGAGGGTTTTCTGCTGTTGTTATTAAGCATGTGGCCGATTCTGCTGGTGGTATTCATTGGCGTCGCAATTTCATTCTATACCATGCTGTTACGCAAGACGGCGCTGGCCTGCCTGCTTTTCGCCCTCGCCATCGGCGCCGCAGG
>NZ_JAGRQY010000116.1:0-22987 GCF_018223905.1 Klebsiella sp. 28 | reverse complement strand
GCGCCGCAGGACATAAACGGCGCCATCATAATGGTCATCAGACGCTCGCGCGGCGCGTCAAGGGTGCGGGCGCCCATCACCGACGGCACGTTGCAGCCAAAACCGACAATCAGCGGGACGAAGGATTTCCCCGGCAGGCCGAGGGCTTGCATCAGGCGATCCATCACAAAGGCGGCGCGCGCCATGTAGCCGGAGTCCTCAAGGAAGGAGAGAAACAGATACATCATGCCGATCTGCGGCACCAGCGGCAGCACGGTGTTGATACCGCCGCCGATCCCCTGGGCGAGGAACACGGTCAGCCAGTCCGGGAAGTGCAGGGTGTAACCCAGCCATTGAATGCCATGCACAAAGATCGCGACCGAGCCGGCATCGAAAATCGGCTGCAGCGCGCCGCCGATGTTGATCGCCAGCAGGAACATCAAGTACATGACAAAGAGAAAAATCGGCAACCCGAGGAAGCGGTTGAGGATCACTTTGTCCATCGCGGCGGTGAAGCGGCTTGGTTCGGCGGTCAGGGTATTGCTGACGGCGTCGCAAATGGCGGCGATGGTCTGATAGCGCGCGTCAGCGATGTGCAGCGCCGGGTCGTCGATCTCGTCGCTGAGATTCGCCAGGGCGATATCCAGTTTATCGGCGGCGTCGCCGGCATAGGCCCGGCTGTAGATATCGCCCTCCAGCATCTGCAGACCCAGCCAGCGCCGCTGCCGGGTCGGGATCTGCGCTGACATCTGCTGCGCCAGCAGGTCAGCTTCGCGCAGCAGCGGCTGCGGATAGTGGACCAGCTCAAGATCGCTGTTCGCCTGATGACGGTCGAGGGCGATCTTCAGCGCTTCGATCCCCCGTCCGCGAGTCGATACCAGCGGAATGACCGGGCAACCGAGACGGGCGGCGAGGGCGTCGATATCGATCCGCACCTTCTGCTTTTCGGCGATATCCAGCATGTTCAGCGCGACGACGCAGGGGATCCCCAGCTCGAGCAGCTGCAGCGTCAGATAGAGGTTGCGCTCGAGGTTGGAGGCATCGACCACGTTAATCAGCATGTCAGCGTCGCCGCTCAGGATGTAGTGGCAGGCAATCTGCTCGTCCAGCGAGGTCTGCGAGGAGATGGTGGTCAGGGAGTAGGTTCCCGGGAGGTCGACCAGCGTGACCTGATGGTCAGTGGTGGCGAAAATCCCCTCTTTACGCTCAACGGTCACCCCAGCCCAGTTGCCCACGCGCTGGCGAGCGCCGGTCAGCTGATTAAATAAGGTGGTCTTGCCGGAATTAGGATTACCAATTAAACCAACGGTTAATTTTTGCATATTTCAGACTCTTGTGCCGGGCCAGCCGTTATTGTGCAACCGCTTCCAGTTCGATTAAGGCGAGATCTTTTTTGCGTAATACCAGACTGACGCGTCGGGTTTCAATATGAACAGGATCGCCGAGCGGCGCCACGCGAACCACATGAAAAGAGGAACCGGGCAGCATGCCGAGGGAGAGCAGTTTCTGACGGTATGCTGGGCTAATATCGCGAGAAAAACCGGTAATTTTCCACGCACTATCAGGTGTGAATTGCATAGGGCCTACTTGTCTATCGCTAACCGAAGAAGAATTTTCCGGACGCCTGGAGGCAGTTGCGCCGGGGACCGTAGCCAACGAAAAAAGAAAAAACGTTCTGTAATCGATGATAATGAGAATGGTTTTTATCATCAATACATATGATGCGCTGCAGGCTATTTTTAAAGTGAAAATCACCTTTTTATTGATATGCCGCAAAGTCAGCCTGTAATCAAAAATGCGCGAAATATTATTTCGGCGAGCTAATGTTTAATTAAGGTTTCTGAAGTTAACGAAATGAAAATATTAATTTCGCTACCTTTCAGGCGTGGAATAAAAGCAGGTTATCAGAAACAACTGAAGCTGTTTTGCGCGTGATGGCGATGGCCTGGTCATGAAAAAAAACTGCCCCTGAAAAAGGGGCAGGGAGAGTTTAGCGTTTTTTACCCATCGCTGCGGCGAGGGCATCCATCATCGCGCTGTTGCCGGCAGGCTGCGCCTCGCGACCGCGGGGTTTGGCGGCTTTCGCAGCCGGGCGATTTCCCTGCGGGCGCTCCTGACCACCGCCGCGGCGGGCGTTGCTGTCGCCCGGCTGCTCGTCGAGACGCATGGTCAGGGCGATACGCTTACGCGGCAGATCGACTTCCATCACTTTGACCTTGACGATGTCGCCCGCTTTCACCACGGTGTGCGGATCCTCAACAAACCGGTCAGAAAGCGACGAAATGTGTACCAGTCCGTCCTGATGAACGCCGATATCAACAAACGCGCCGAAGTTGGTGACGTTGGTGACGGCACCTTCCAGAATCATTCCCGGCAGCAGGTCATTCATGGTCTCCACACCATCGGCGAACTTCGCGGTCTTAAACTCCGGACGCGGATCGCGGCCCGGTTTTTCCAGCTCTTTGATAATGTCGGTGACCGTCGGGACGCCAAACTTCTCATCGGTGAAGTCCACTGCCTTCAGGTGGCGCAGCGCACTGCTATTGCCCATCAGATCTTTCAGCGCCTGCTGGGTGGCGGCCAGAATACGTTCGACTACCGGGTAAGCTTCCGGGTGAACGGTGGAGGCATCCAGCGGGTTGTCGCCGTGGTTGATACGCAGGAAGCCCGCGCACTGTTCAAAGGCTTTCGGCCCCAGACGGCTGACTTTCAGCAGCTGCTGGCGGTTCTGGAACTGACCATTCTCGTCGCGCCAGGCGACGATGTTCTGCGCCATCATGCGGGTCAGGCCGGCGACGCGGGTCAGCAGCGGAACGGAGGCGGTGTTCAGGTCAACGCCGACGGCGTTCACACAGTCTTCCACCACCGCGTCCAGCTTACGCGCCAGCTGGGTCTGGCTGACGTCGTGCTGATACTGGCCGACGCCAATGGATTTCGGGTCGATTTTCACCAGCTCGGCCAGGGGATCCTGCAGACGGCGGGCGATGGAGACCGCGCCGCGCAGCGACACGTCGAGGTCCGGAAACTCCTGCGCCGCCAGCTCGGAGGCGGAGTAAACGGAAGCCCCGGCTTCACTGACGATCACCTTCTGGGCGGTGACCTTCGGGAACTGTTTCTGCACGTCGAGGAAGAAACGCTCGGTTTCACGCGAGGCGGTACCGTTGCCGATGGCCACCAGCTCAACGTTGTACTTCTCACACAGCGCGGCGACGGCGACGGCCGCTTTGGCGGCCTGGCCGGTGTGGGGATAGATGGTATCGGTAGCGACCAGTTTACCGGTGGCGTCGACGACGGCCACTTTCACCCCGGTGCGCAGGCCCGGATCGAGTCCCATGGTGGCGCGCAGCCCGGCGGGCGCGGCCATCAGCAGATCGTGCAGGTTGCGGGCGAAGACGTTGATTGCCTCGTCCTCCGCGCGTTCGCGCACGGTGCCCATCAGCTCGGTTTCGAGATGCATCAGGACTTTGATCCGCCAGGTCCAGCTGACGACGCCTTTACGCCAGCTGTCCGCCGGGGCGTTATTCAGGCGCAGGCCCAGATGGTCGATAATAATTTGCTCGCCGTGGCTCTCTTTCGGCGGCTCGTCAAACTGCGGGTCAGCGTTTAAAGAGAGCTGCAGGACGCCTTCGTTGCGACCGCGGAACATCGCCAGCGCGCGATGCGACGGCACGGTGGCGATCGGTTCATGGTGATCGAAGTAGTCGCGGAATTTAGCGCCTTCCTCTTCTTTACCGCTGACGACGGTGGAGACCAGGTGGGCGTTTTTCCACAGATAGTCACGGACCTTCGCCAGCAGCGCGGCGTCTTCGGCAAACCGCTCCATCAGAATATAGCGCGCGCCGTCCAGGGCCGCTTTGCTGTCGGCTACGCCCTTATCGGCATCAATATATTTTGCGGCCTCCGCTTCCGGATCGTGGGCCGGTTCATTCCACAGCAGGTCAGCCAGCGGTTCGAGCCCGGCTTCGATAGCGATCTGCCCGCGTGTACGGCGCTTCGGCTTGTAGGGCAGGTAGAGATCTTCCAGTTCGGTTTTGCTGAGCGTGGTGTTGATGGCTTTTTCCAGCGCGTCGGTCAGTTTGCCCTGTTCAGCGATGGATTTGAGGATCGCCTGACGACGGTCTTCGAGTTCGCGCAGATAGCCGAGGCGAGTTTCCAGATTACGCAGCTGCGTGTCATCCAGACCGCCGGTGACTTCTTTACGATAACGTGCAATAAACGGCACGGTGTTCCCTTCATCAAGCAGGCGAACGGCAGCTTCTACCTGTTCGGCTCTGGCCTGAAGTTCACCCGCAATAATGCGGCAGAGCGAATCATTCATCATGGCTTTTAATTCATCTTTAGGGTCAAAAAACAGGGACTAGTTATACGGACTGACGGCTAAAAATACCAGCCGCGCCGGGCGTCTCTCGGAAAGTTCTTGTCTATTTAACGTATTCGATCTCGTTGACATACCAGCTGGCTTCGCCCGCCGGCGTGTTGACGATGGCCAGATCGCCAACCTCTTTTTTTAACAGTGCGCGCGCCATCGGCGAGTCGATGGAGATATAGTCTTTGCGGCCAAAAATTTCATCGTAACCGACGATGCGAAAGCGCTTGATATCGCCTTCATCGTTTTCAATCTCTACCCAGGCGCCGAAGAAGACTTTACCTTCCTGTTGCGGCGAGTAATCGACGATTTTCAACTGTTCCAGACATTTGGTCAGATAGCGGACCCGGCGATCGATCTCCCGCAGGCGCTTTTTGTTGTACTGGTAGTCCGCGTTCTCGCTGCGGTCGCCGAGGCTGGCGGCCCAGGTCACCTTTTTGGTCACTTCCGGACGCTCCTGGCGCCACAGGTAGTCCATCTCCTGCTTCAGTTTTTCATATCCCTCGCGGGTGATCAGCGGCGTTTTCATCGTGAGTTCAACCTTCTGACTGTCTGTCGTTGCGCACAATTTGTAGCGCGTAATAATACCGACAGGATAAATACTGTGTCTTATGATTAAATGTATACTTAACCTGCTGTTAAATATGCTTTGTAACAATTTAGCCTGGAATATATACCAGATTTAGCTGGTGAGCGCGCCGGGCTTTTTTGAGAATACGCACTGACTATCGCAGTGAACCTTTGGGAGTACAAACAATGCAAGAGAATTATAAGATTCTGGTTGTGGATGACGACATGCGCCTGCGTGCGCTGCTCGAGCGTTATCTGACCGAGCAGGGCTTCCAGGTTCGTAGCGTGGCGAACGCCGAACAGATGGATCGTCTGTTAACCCGTGAATCCTTCCACCTGATGGTGCTGGATCTGATGCTGCCGGGCGAAGATGGTCTCTCTATCTGCCGTCGTCTGCGCAGCCAGAGTAACCCGATGCCGATCATTATGGTGACGGCGAAAGGCGAAGAGGTCGATCGGATCGTGGGTCTGGAGATCGGGGCTGACGACTATATTCCGAAGCCGTTTAACCCGCGCGAACTGCTGGCCCGCATCCGGGCGGTGCTGCGCCGCCAGGCGAACGAGCTGCCGGGCGCGCCGTCGCAGGAAGAGGCGGTTATCGCCTTTGGTAAATTCAAACTGAATTTAGGCACCCGCGAGATGTTCCGTGAAGACGAGCCGATGCCGTTGACCAGCGGCGAATTCGCGGTCCTGAAGGCGCTGGTGAGCCATCCCCGTGAGCCGCTGTCGCGCGATAAGCTGATGAACCTCGCCCGCGGCCGCGAATACTCTGCGATGGAGCGCTCCATCGACGTACAGATCTCCCGCCTGCGCCGCATGGTGGAAGAGGACCCGGCGCATCCGCGCTACATCCAGACCGTCTGGGGTCTGGGCTACGTCTTCGTCCCGGACGGTTCTAAGGCATGAAACGCGTGCGCTTTTCGCCGCGCAGCTCCTTTGCTCGCACACTGCTCCTGATCGTCACCTTGCTGTTCGTCAGCCTGGTGACGACCTATCTGGTGGTACTGAATTTCGCGATCCTGCCGAGTCTCCAGCAGTTTAATAAAGTGTTAGCCTACGAAGTGCGTATGCTGATGACCGACAAACTGCAGCTGGAGGATGGCACCCAGCTGGTGGTGCCCCCGGCGTTTCGTCGTGAAATTTATCGCGAGCTGGGGATTTCGCTCTATTCCAATGAAGCGGCGGAAGACGCAGGCCTGCGCTGGGCGCAGCATTATGAATTCTTAAGTCAGCAGATGGCCCATCAGCTTGGTGGCCCCACAGAGGTGCGGGTAGAGGTCAATAAAAGCTCCCCTGTGGTGTGGCTGAAGACCTGGCTGTCGCCCAATATCTGGGTGCGGGTGCCGCTGACCGAGATCCATCAGGGCGACTTCTCGCCGCTGTTCCGCTATACCCTGGCGATCATGCTGCTGGCGATAGGCGGCGCCTGGCTGTTTATTCGTATTCAGAACCGCCCGTTGGTGGATCTGGAGCACGCGGCGCTGCAGGTCGGGCGCGGCATTATTCCGCCGCCGCTGCGCGAGTATGGCGCCTCCGAAGTGCGTTCGGTGACGCGCGCCTTTAACCATATGGCGGCGGGCGTGAAGCAGTTGGCTGATGACCGTACGCTGCTGATGGCCGGGGTCAGTCATGATTTACGAACCCCGCTGACCCGCATTCGTCTGGCCACCGAGATGATGGGCGAGCAGGACGGCTATCTCGCGGAGTCGATCAACAAAGATATCGAAGAGTGCAACGCCATTATCGAGCAGTTTATCGACTATCTGCGCACCGGGCAGGAGATGCCGATGGAGCTGGCGGATCTGAATGCGGTGCTGGGGGAAGTGATCGCTGCGGAGAGTGGCTATGAGCGGGAAATCGCCACCGCCCTGCAGGCCGGCGAGATTCCGGTACGTATGCACCCGCTGTCTATCAAGCGCGCGCTGGCGAATATGGTGGTCAACGCGGCCCGCTATGGCAATGGCTGGATCAAGGTCAGCAGCGGCAGCGAAGCGAGCCGGGCCTGGTTCCAGGTAGAAGATGATGGACCGGGGATTAAACCTGAGCAGCGGGAGCACCTGTTTCAGCCGTTTGTACGCGGCGACAGCGCCCGCAGCACCAGCGGCACCGGGCTGGGGTTGGCGATTGTTCAGCGTATTATCGACAATCACAACGGCCGGCTGGAGATTGGCTCCAGCGAACGCGGCGGGTTACTGATCCGCGCCTGGCTGCCGGTGCACCGGATGCTGGCGCCGATGAAACCCGCCAGGGAGAGCTGATCGCGCCCGCGGTTAGCTGCTCAGGATGTTGCACAATAAAAAGCCGGGCAAGCCCGGCTTTTTCACCTTTGCGCCCGTTAGCGCTGCGGTCCTGCCGCCACCAGCGCGGCGCCCGCTGGCGTATCGGTATACTTCTCAAAATTCTCAATAAACAGCTTCGCCAGCTGGTCGGCTTTTTCCTGCCACTGCTCCGGGGAACCATAGGTGCTGCGCGGATCGAGGATGTGGGTATCCACGCCCGGGAGCGCCGTCGGGATCTGCAGGTTAAACATCGGCAGGGTAAAGGTCTCCGCGTTGTCCAGCGAGCCATTGAGGATGGCGTCGATGATCGCGCGGGTATCTTTAATCGAGATGCGCTTGCCGGTGCCGTTCCAGCCGGTATTGACCAGATAAGCCTGCGCGCCAGCCGCCTGCATGCGTTTGACCAGCACTTCGGCGTACTGCGTCGGGTGCAGCGACAGGAAGGCGGCGCCGAAGCAGGCGGAGAAGGTTGGCGTGGGTTCGGTTACGCCGCGCTCGGTGCCGGCCAGTTTGGCGGTAAACCCGGACAGGAAATGGTACTGCGTCTGGTCGGCGGTCAGGCGGGAGACCGGCGGCAGGACGCCGAACGCATCGGCCGTCAGGAAGATCACTTTGGTAGCGTGACCCGCTTTAGACACCGGCTTAACAATGTTGTCGATGTGGTCGATGGGGTAGGAGACGCGGGTATTTTCGGTTTTTGAACCGTCATCGAAATCGACCGTGCCGTCGGCGCGTACCACCACGTTTTCCAGCAGGGCGTTGCGGCGGATGGCGTGATAGATATCCGGCTCGGCCGCTTCAGAGAGTTTGATGGTCTTGGCGTAGCAGCCCCCTTCGAAGTTAAACACGCCGTCGTCATCCCAGCCATGTTCGTCATCGCCAATCAGGCGGCGTTTCGGGTCGGTGGAGAGGGTGGTTTTGCCGGTGCCTGAGAGGCCGAAGAAAATGGCGACATCGCCTTTCTCGCCGACGTTGGCTGAGCAGTGCATGGAGGCGATGCCCTTCAGCGGCAGCAGGTAGTTCATGATCGAGAACATCCCTTTCTTCATCTCGCCGCCGTACCAGGTGCCGCCGATCAACTGAATGCGCTCGGTGAGGTTGAAGGCGACGAAGTTTTCCGAATTGAGGCCCTGCTCTTTCCACTGCGGATTGGTGCATTTCGCGCCGTTCATCACGATGAAGTCGGGCTCGAATTCAGCCAGCTCTTCATCGCTCGGACGGATGAACATGTTTTTAACGAAGTGCGCCTGCCAGGCCACTTCGGTAATGAAACGTACGCTGAGACGGGTATCGGCGTTGGCGCCGCAGAAAGCGTCGACGATAAACAGGCGTTTACCGGACAGTTGCTGGGTCACCAGCCCTTTCAGATGCTGCCAGGTTTCCTGCGAAAGCGGCTTGTTGTCGTTTTTACCTTTGCCTTTATCGGACCACCAGACGGTGTCGCGGGTGGTGTCGTCGCGCACGAGATACTTATCTTTCGGAGAACGACCGGTAAAAATGCCCGTGTCGACGGCGATAGCTCCCAGAGTGGTTAATACGCCACGTTCGTAGCCTTCCAGGTTCGGGTCGAGCTCTTCCTGAAACAACATGTCGTAGCTGGGGTTGTGGACGATATCCTGGACGTCATTGATACCATAAGCCTTGAGATCCTGCGGGGTTAAACCATGATTAACGCGCATGTCACTGCTCCTTAGCCAAGATGTACTGCTGTAAATTGTAGGGTTAATTGCCGGGTATTGACCGCGACCAGGCTCATAGATTTACGTATCTCGACATTCCTCAGAATGACGATAAAAACGGTGACTCCTGTCACGAAGTGGAGTGGATTATCTCAGGAAATGGGCGGATGGTGGGGTTAGATGTTTCTCAATGGTTAAAAAGTAATTAAAAAAACTGCCGAAATGTGAATGTAATCGCTTTCCTGAAATTAAATTACGTAACTCTTTCAGGGAAAATCGATTCAACTCGCGAATAAATTAAAAGTCAGGCACAACGCGACAAACAACATTGCCGCCCTGTGCCTGAGAAAGATGCGGGGATTAATGAACCTGCGGATCGGCCGGAGAGGCGTTATTACGGATCTCGGCGATGTCCATGGCATTGAAGATATAGTGGTTACCGCAGTAGTCGCAGTGCATATCAATTTCGCCTTCGTCGGCGAGGATGCTATCAATCTCTTCATCCGGCAGTGTCTTCAGCGCGCCGGCGCAGCGTTCGCGGGAGCAGGTGCACTTGAACTCCACGCTCTGCGGGTCGTAGACCGTGACTTCTTCTTCATGGTACAGACGCCACAGCACATCATTTGCCGGCAGGGTGAACAGCTCTTCCGCCTTAATGGTCTCGGTAAGCGTCGCCAGGTGCTCGAAGTCGGCAGTCTGGGCATCCTGCGCCGGCATCACCTGCAGCAGCATCCCGCCCGCCATCGGCTGGCCTTCATGATCGCCGGTGCGGATGATAAGGCGCGTCGGCAGCTGCTCTGAACGCTGGAAATAATCTTCCAGGCAGGCGGCCAGCGTATCGCCTTCCAGACCGACCACGCCCTGATAGCGCTCACCTTCTTCCGGAGAGATGGTAATGACCAGGTAGCCGTTGCCGACCATCGTTTTCAGATCCGCATCGTCCGCAATCTCGCCCTGCACGCGCGCGACGCCGCGCAGCTGCTGCTGGTTATTGCCGTTGATCACCGCCAGCTGTAAAGGGCCATCCCCCTGCAGCTGTACGGTAATGTCGCCGGCAAACTTCAGCGTCGCGGTCAGCAGACTGGTGGCGACCAACAGCTCCGCCAGCACCGTTTTGACCGGTTGGGGATAGGTGTGATTCGCCAGAATCTGTTCCAGGGTTTCCGACACCGTCACCAGCTCGCCGCGCACGGCATAGTTTTCAAACAGATAACGATGTAATTGATCGTGTTGAGTCATAATCATCTCTCTTTCTGGCGCGAGTTATTCACTCTCGCCGTGTTTAAATCTCATCAGGTCGCGGCGCTCTTTCTTGTCCGGACGTCTGTCAGGGTGCGGCATGGTCAGGGCGTTCATTTTGCGCGCCAGGGCCATTTTTTCACGCTTCTCGATACTCTCCGCCGTCTCTTCATACAGGTTGACGGCTTCGCTTGCCGGGCGGCGCTGTTCGGTAATGCCGATAATGCGCACCGTCCGCTCGTCGTTGCCCTGGCGCAGCGTCAGCATGGCGTCGAGTTCGACGATTTTTCCGGGTTTGCTACGTTGTCCGTTGTAATGCACCTTGCCGCCTTCAATCATTTCCCGCGCCAGCGCGCGGGTTTTGTAAAAGCGGGCGGCCCAAAGCCATTTGTCCAGTCTGACGGTTTCGGTGGGCTTCTCTTTCATCGCCTCTCCTTCGGGGTAAGCGAAGGGATCAGTCGTCGGTAATCATTCAGCCCCGGATGGCGCAGATACTGCTTTTCCGCCAGTCCGGAGTCAGGATTGGTAATACCCAGGCAGTAACGAATGCCAAACTCCCTCGCGGCATCCAGTATCGCCTCGCTGTCGTCGACAAACAGCGTTTTGTGCGCCTCAAGGCCAGTTTCCTCCGCCACGGCGCGCCACAGACGCTGATCCTCTTTCGGATAACCAAATGTGTGGGTGGAAAGTAATAAATCAAGGTGCGCGTCCAGGCCGGTGTGTTTGAGCTTCACCGCCAGATTGTGGGGATGGGCATTGGTCAACAGAATGCGTCGCTTACCGCAGGCCTTGAGAGCATCAAGGAACGGCACGGTATCCTCGCGCAGCGTGGCGCGCGGACCTTGTTCGCTGGTCATCGCACAAATATCCAAACCCAGGCGCTCGCTCCAGTAATCCAGACAGTACCAGTTTAGCGTATGCTGCACGGCGTGATACTCCTGGCGCATGGCCTCTTTCGCCTCCTGCAAATTGAGGCCGCGGGCGGCCCCCCAGGTTTCAGGCACCAGCGTTTGCCAGAAGTAGTTGTCGAAGGCGAGGTCCAGGAGCGTGCCGTCCATATCCAGCAGAACGGTATCGACCTCCTGCCAGGCGATATCAAAGTGCATGATGACTCTCCAGCGAGCGGAAAATGGGCGACAGGGTATCACACCCTGTCGCCGGGAAAATTAATCTTGCGAGTCAGATGAGGGGAGCAAAACCGGATTAAGGCAGCTTTCGTAATATTTCTGAATCTCTTCCATACGCTGACGATGGCGTTGATAACGACGCAGGGCCTGCACGGCGTGGTAAGCCATGCACCCCACCATTGACAGCAGCAGCAGGGTGATGCCCAGATAACGCCACAGGCCGCTGCGGTCGGGGATGCGATGCAGGTTGATATGCTGCGTGCCGTTGGCGTCAGTAAACAGGTTGGTAACGATACCTTCGGCATGGAAGGGGGTATGCATGAGCATACCGGCCAGCCGCCGCAGTTCGCCCCACTGCTCATGGGCCGGATAATCATACAGACTCACCGCCGGCCACGGCTGATTGACCAGTACGCTGCCCTCATCGCTGGCGATAAGAAAACCGCCGGGAGCCGGGCTGTTCAGCGCCTGCGCGGCCCGCGAGGTTTCGCGTATCACAAAGGGCGCGGTTGAGGTGGTCACCAGATTCTCCAGCGACTCGGCGCTGACCGGCCGCAGCAGCACGTTCACGCCATCCAGCTTGCCGGCGGTGGCGCGCTTGGTTAACGTTTCCCAGTTACGGGTATTGCCAAGATTGACCAACGCATTCTTCAGCCGCAGGCAATCATCCTTTGCCGAGCAGAGATCGTTAGTTTTCTGCACGATATCGCCGAAATCATCCAGTAGCACCATGCCTGATTTCTGAATGGCGGAGCGTAGGGCAGGGCTGACGCGGGAATCATCGTCGGTTTCCGGGTGCAGCTGGCGCTGGACGGACTGCATCAGGGCGGTCGCTTTGCTGACAATGTCAGACTCCGGCAGCGGCAGAGGAGGGGCGTCGTTCCACACAATCTGTGAACAATCGAAAGGCAGGAACGGCGAATCCTCTTTGGCGGACCAACTGCCCGGCGTGCGGATATTACACATCCCGGTACCGGTCAGGCGCAGCGTATCGCCAATGCGCACATGGGCTTTTTCCAGCTGGCTGACGGTAGTGGCTTCAATCGTTTGCGCGCCCTTCAGCCACGACAGGGTGAACTTAAACGGCATATTCAACGGTACGCTGGCCCACAGCATAATCACCACCACCAGGGCGCCGGCGGCGATAATCGCGCTGCGTAGCCAGTACTGCAGCGGGAAGTTTTTCACTTCATCATGAAGCGACAGGTAGCGTCCCTGACGGGCCACGTGGCGGTTGAGATAGATATCAATATCGGTCTGCTGCCCCAGGTCCTGGGCAATCCAGGGTTGCCAGTGGCGCGGATAGATGAGATCGATAATGCCCAGCGAGATGTTATTGATTTGCTCCTGATCGTTTTCGCCAAACAATCCCCAGCGCTTAGGGACGCCCCGCAGGCAATGGATTTCGCGCAGCGCGGCGCGACGCGGCGGGGCATAAATCCCCCACAGTCCGGCGGCGAGCAGCAACAAACCTGCGGCGACCAGCCAGGGGGTAAAGACAGCTGGCCCAATCAGGCTGAAATAAAAGAACAGAAAGGAGGCGACGATCAGGATCGCTTCGCGCAGCCCGTCCGGGCGATTCAGAGCGTGTTCTTCAGGCGTTTCCCGACGGATCTGCCGCAACTCTACCTGCTCGCTCTCTTCGCCGCGAATGGAGGCCTGGGTGGCCGAAGCGCGTTCCAGGGCGTAGCTTTGCGCTTCCTGGCGATAGTCGCTCAGGCTATGACCGTTAAGGGTGATAACCAGCGGCAGGCTGTCGGTGGGGATCAGCTCGACGCTGTTTTCATCGTTGATATGCTGTTCCCAGAACGGCGGCAGATGAACTTCAACCGAATCGAGGAAATAGCGCCATTTATTCGGCGCGTCGGTGGTGATCCCGTAGCGGGTGATGGCGCGTGTCACCGCATAGACGGTATCACTCTGTTCGTTCAGCGCCAGAGCGACAGGCGCGCTGGTCGCACCGGACGCCGGCACCTGCTGGGCGTGGCTCAACTCGGCAACATACTTCTCAATAGCCTGGCGCTCATCCGCAGGAAGCTGCCGCGTGGTAGCGTCGCTAAAGGCGTGCAGTAGGGGGAGTCGGCGGCGTCTGGCGTGAGCGCGATACCACCATCCGATGAGCAATACGCAGATTAGCAGAGCTGTAAGGAATATCAGAAAGGTGCCCATGCCCATCCCATCAAAGTTATTTTTTTCTTACGAAATCGTCGGTGAACGTGAAGACTAACGTCAAGCTGCAGTGTTAGCGGCGCACCTGCTTACAGGGTAGTGAATATGTCATGCAGCAGCGCACAAGCTTACCAAAAACGTTAAAGCGCAGAAATCGGTAAATTCTCAAAGCGAATTCAAGCTATTGACTTTTTTATCTTTATTACTTTCTCCCCTGCAGGGAAAAGGTTACAACTCTGTAAATAAGTAGCAATTTGGATTGCCGAAAGCGTGTTGCGTATCGCACAATGACTGCTTAATCACAGCATAGACCGATGACAATGAGCAAATCATTACAAAAACCCACCATTCTCAATGTTGAAACTGTCGCCCGTTCGCGCCTCTTTAATGTCGAAAGCGTCGATCTGGAGTTCAGCAACGGTGTGCGTCGCGTTTATGAACGTATGCGGCCTTCCACCCGTGAAGCGGTGATGATTGTGCCGATTGTGGATGATCACATTATTTTGATTCGTGAGTATGCCGTGGGGACGGAGTCCTACGAGCTGGGCTTCTCCAAAGGGCTGATTGATCCAGGTGAAACCGTGGATGAAGCGGCCAATCGCGAGCTGAAAGAAGAGGTTGGCTATGGCGCCAATAAGCTGACGTTTTTGAAGAAGCTCAGTATGGCCCCCTCCTACTTCTCCAGCAAAATGAATATCATGGTGGCGGAAGATCTCTATCCGGAGTCACTGCCGGGCGATGAACCTGAGCCGCTACCGCAGGTGCGCTGGCCGCTGGCGCAGCTGATGTCGCTGCTGGATGAAGAAGATTTTAACGAGGCCCGTAACGTCAGCGCGCTGTTTTTAGTGCGGGAATGGCTGCAGGCCCAGGGCCGACTCTGAACGAGCGTCCACGCTAAGCAGCAATAAAAAAGCGCCCGCAGGCGCTTTTTTTGTCAGAACAATTCGTGGGTTTCACCGCCGCCGTCAGTCAGGGTGGTGCCCACCTCACGGACTGCCTGCTGGGTGGGCTGGGTTCCTTCAATAAAGTACTCCGCCCGGCTATTGCCCCCGTTCGCCAACTGACCGGTGCTGCGGTCGATATTCACCGTGACGATACCCGGCGGCGGAGTTAACGGTTCTTCCGGAACGCCTTCCAGCACGCTCTTCATAAAGCTGTCCCAGGCCGGCTGGGCGCTTTTGGCACCGCCTTCATAGCCAGAGATCTGATCTTTAATCGCTCCGGAGGCGGTGGTCCGGCCAAGATCGCGACGATGATCGTCAAAGCCGATCCAAACCGAGGTCACCACGCCCGGTCCGTAGCCTGAGAACCAGGCGTCCTTCGAGCTGTTGGTGGTCCCGGTTTTCCCACCGATGTCATGCCGCTGCAGATCGCGTCCGGCGCGCCAGCCGGTGCCCATCCAGCCCGGCTCGCCAAAGATGTTGCTGTTCAGCGCGCTCTTGATCAGGAATGCCAGCGGTGTGTTAATCACATGCGGCGCGTATTCCTGTGCGCCGCTCTGCGCGACCAGCGACTGGTTGGCCTGCTCCAGCTGCGGCTGCGGCGGCACGTTGCCATTCTGCGGTTCCGCGGAGGTGGCGACATCTTCCACATCCTTGTTTTCCAGCACGTTGGATTTTGGCGTATCGCCGTAAATTACCGGTAAATCACACTGCGGACAGGCAATTTTCGGACGCTCCTCGAAGAGGACCCCGCCCTGATCGTTCTCAATCTTACTGATAAAGAAAGGATTGACCAGGAAGCCGCCGTTGGCCATCACCGAATAACCGCGAGCGACCTGCAGGGGCGTAAAGGAGGCTGAGCCCAGCGCCAACGATTCCGTGTGGACAATGTTCTGCGCCGGGAAGCCAAAGCGCTGCAGATACTCGGCGGCGTAGTCTACGCCCATGGCGCGCATAGCGCGCACCATCACCACGTTTTTCGACTGCCCCAGGCCCTGGCGTAAACGAATCGGACCGGCATACTGCGGCGGCGAGTTCTTCGGCCGCCAGTCGGAACCTGCGCCCGCATCCCAGCGCGAGATCGGCACATCGTTGAGCATACTTGCCAGCGTTAAGCCTTTATCCATCGCGGCGGTATAGAGGAACGGTTTAATGTTGGAACCGACCTGGCGCAGCGCCTGGGTGGCGCGGTTGAATTTGCTCTGGTTAAAGTCAAACCCGCCGACAAGGGCAATAATCGCGCCGTTTTGCGGGTTAATGGAGACCAGCGCTGAGTTGACGTCCGGGAGCTGGGACAGCCACCAGCTGTCACCCACCTTGCGTACCCAGATCTGCTGCCCGGCCTGCACAACGTCGTTGACTTTACGCGGGGTCGCCCCTTGCTGCGTATCAGAGATAAAGCGACGGGCCCAGCGCACGCCCTCCATCGTCAGCGAAACGGAGTCGCCGTTAGCCAACAGCGCGACAGCCTCCTGGGCATTCGCGGAGGTGACCACCGCCGGGAAAAGCGGACCGTAGCCAGACTGACGCTTCAGCGAATCGACGATCTTCTTCGTCTCCCACGGCGTTTCACCGACTTTCCACAGTACGCTGGCCGGGCCGCGGTAGCCGTGACGCATATCGTAATCCAGCACGTTATTGCGTACCGCCTGCTGGGCCGCCTGCTGGTTTTTGCGGGTAATGGTGGTATAGACCCGATAACCGTCTTCGTAGGCCTGCTCGCCGTAGCGATTCACCATCTCCTGGCGCACCATTTCACTCAGGTAAGGGGCGGAGAAGGCGATTTTCGGCGCGTGATAGCTGGCGTCGATGGGTTCGCTGCGCGCCTCATCGTATTGCGCCTGGGTGATGTACCCTTCGCTCAGCATACGCGACAGCACCACGTTGCGACGGGCGGTCGCGCGATCCATCGAATAGAGCGGGTTAAAAGTGGAAGGCGCTTTCGGCAGACCGGCAATCACCGCCATCTCACTCAGGGTCAGCTGGTCGATAGGTTTACCAAAATAGACCTGCGCCGCGGCGCCGACGCCATAGGCGCGGTAGCCGAGGTAGATCTTGTTCAGATACAGCTCAAGGATTTCATCTTTATTCAGCAACTGCTCGATGCGGATGGCCAGAAAGGCCTCTTTAATCTTACGCATCAACGTCTTCTCGGGGCTGAGAAAGAAGTTACGCGCTAACTGCTGGGTGATGGTGCTGGCGCCCTGGGAGGCGTGGCCTGAAAACATCGCCACGCTGGCGGCGCGGAAAATACCTACCGGATCGACGCCGTGGTGCTCATAGAAGCGGCTGTCTTCGGTGGCGATAAACGCTTTCACCAGCTCGGGGGGAATTTGCTGCAACGTCACAGGGATACGGCGCTTTTCGCCGTACTGCGCAATAAGCTCACCGTCGGCGCTATAGACCTGCATCGGGATCTGCAAACGCACATCCTTCAGGGTTGCGACGTCGGGGAGTTGCGGCTCTATGTATTTGTAGAGGCCAAAAATCGAGCCTGCTCCCAGCAGTACGCAACAGACTGCAAGGATCAATAGATACTTTACGAACTTCACCGGTGTTTTCCCATTTAGTTTTATTTGGGCAGTTTATAAACAAACGCGCGGTAGTATAAAGGCAAGCCAGGTGCATTGATATAGCCGGGCAGTTTTGCCGGATAAGGAGATCGTAAGCATGGCTTTCAGAAACTGGCGGCTTGGAATGCATATCCAACAGGATAGCATTGCCATTGTCGCGCTATTGCATGAACGTTCACACTGGGCGCTGCGCCGCTGGTGGCGTATCCCATTGCCGACGGGGCTGGTACGTCAGGGAATGGTGGCGGACGTCAGCGCACTCGGTTCGCGGCTGGCCGCCTGGCGGCGGGAGCTACCGGCGCAGCATCAGGTTAGTATCGCCTTTCCCGCGGTGCGCACACTGCAAAAGCGTCTTCCGTATCCCCAGTTCGCCCTGCGGGAGCGGGAACAGGCGACGTGGGTAGCCAGCGCCATGAGCCAGCAGCTGGCAATGCCTGCCTCCGCGCTATGTATTGATTATGCCCCCACCTCGCGGGATGACGGCTGGCAGGTTACGGCGGCGCAGCGGCTGGATATCAATGTTCTGCGGGAGCTGGCAGGGCGGCTGCGGCTGCGGGTGGCGGCCATCGTACCGGATGCCAGTGCGCTCGGCGCCTTTTTCCCCTGGATGACTGCGGCAGACCAGGGCCTGGCGTGGCGGGATGAAAAGCACTGGCTGTGGGCGACCCGTGAGGCCTGGGGCAGTGACGCCTGCGCTGATGTCGGGTCCTTAAGCCAGCTGGCGGGGCAGCTTCAGGTTCCGCTGCGCCTGTGTATTGACGCGGGCGATGAGGCCAGTCGCTTTGATGTCTGGCAAGTGATTCACCGTCGGCAGCCCCCGCTGCCAGCCGATGGCGATCGTTACGCCATTGCCCTTGGGCTGGCGCTGGGAGGCGGGCGGCATGACGCATGTCGTTAATCTTCTTCCCTGGCGCGACCTGCGTCGCCGCCAGCGCCTGCGCTACGTCCTGTTGTTAACCATCGGCATTGTGCTGCTGGGCGGGATGGGCCTGCTGGTGAGCCGAACGGCGCGTCTGCAGCGCGACTTCCTGGCGACGCTTCACACGACGGCCGACGCGCAGCTGCTCGCCTCGCTTAAGCAGCGCGAGCAGGCGATGCGTGAGGCGTGGCAGCAGCATCAACGGCAGCGCCAGCAGTACCAGCGCAGATCGGCGATCGCCGCATGGCAACCCAGGCTGCAGGCGCTGGCGGCAGATCTGCCCGCGCAGGCGTGGCTGACGCGGCTGGAGTACCAGGGCGTACTCCTCACGCTGGACGGCCTGGCCCTTAACCTGCAGGCGCTAACCAGCGTGGAGGCTGCGCTGACTCGCGTCGCGGGATTCGCGCCGGCAAAAGCCGGCGGGACCCAGCGCGACGCCGAGGGGCGTTGGCAGTTCAGTTTTACCCTGACGGGAGCGCGCGCTGATGCGGATTAACCTTCGGGGCGCCTGGACGGGGCTGCCGATCCTGCTCGCAATGGGGCTGTCGGGAGGCGGCGTGGCGCTCTGGCGCGATCTGCGCCCGCCGCAGGCGGCGGTAACCCGTGATGCGGCGTTGCAAACGCAGTGGCGGCGGATCATGGCGCTGCGCATCCCCGGCGAGGAAAATCCCGGGGCGCGCATCGACACGCAGTCATTTTCGCCCATAGCCATTCCGCTCTCCGGAGCGAAGCTTATCGCCTGGCGTCCGCAGGGAAGCGGCGGCGAGATGGAGCTGACCCTGTCCTGGTCAACGGTACCCGCGCTTTTTTCCTGGCTGGCGCGCTGCGGGATGAATCCGCGTTCGTTTTCGCTGGGCCGTGAGGCGCAGACGCTCCGCCTGCGACTGCTGCTGGAGGCGGAAGATGAGCGGTAAACGCTGGATCTTCCTGTGGCTACCGCTGTCGCTGCTGGCGGCCGAGCGTGACCCTTTCCAGCCGGTTGAGGATCCCTGCCGCACGGCGCAGCTTTCGCAATGGCGCTATGGCGGGGCGGTTGGGGATGATGCTGGCTGGACGGGGTTTCTGCAGGATGGGAACGGAAAGTGGCGACGGGTACGCATGGATGAGCAATTGCCCACGGGCTGGCGGGTGAGCCGGCTGACGGCCGGTGAGCTGGACATCGTCACGTCTTCGGGATGTGAACCGCCAGCGTGGCGCTGGCAACGTGAAGGGAAACAACATGATGCGATGGATAAGCCTGCTGCTTCTGCTGCTGCCGCTGGCGGTGGCCCCCGCCGCCCGCAATGATAAACCGGTTTCGCTGGTGATTGACGATGCGCCAGTGGCCCAGGTGCTGCAAGCTCTGGCCGAAATGAACCATAAGAATCTCGTCGTCGCGCCGGACGTCAGCGGCACGCTCTCCCTGCGTCTGCAGAAGGTTCCCTGGAGCCAGGCGCTGCGGGCGGTAGCGGATAGCGCGGGTCTCTCTTTGCAACAGCAGGGGACGGTCATCTACGCGCACACTCAGGCCTGGCAAAAGGCAATTCAGGCGCAGCGTGAAGCCGAACAGGAGAAACGCCTGCAGAACCTGCCCCTGCAGGCGGAGAGCGTGACCCTGCACTTTGCCGACGCTGAGGAGCTGGCTAAAAGCGGCGGAAAGCTGCTCAGCGCCAGGGGACACCTGATGGCGGACAAACGGACTAATCGGCTGCTGATCCGCGATGATGCCCGGCACCTGCCGGCGTTGAAGGCCTGGGCGCAGGAGATGGATCTGCCGGTCGGCCAGGTGGAGCTGGCCGCCCATATCGTGTCGATGAGCGAAACCAGCCTTCGTGAGCTGGGGGTGAAGTGGCGGCTTGCGGAAGCCGGAAGCCCGCCAGGCTCCGGGCAAATCACCACCCTAAGCAGCGATGTATCGGTAAACGATGCCAGCACCCGCGCAGGGTTTAACATCGGCAAGATCAACGGTCGCTTGCTTGAGCTGGAGCTATCCGCGCTGGAGCGCAAGCAGCAGGTCGAAATTATTGCCAGCCCGCGTTTATTGGCCTCCCACATGCAGCCTGCCAGCATCAAGCAGGGAAGCGAGATCCCCTATCAGGTTTCCAGTGGCGAAAGCGGCGCCACTTCGGTGGAGTTCAAAGAGGCGGTGCTGGGTATGGAGGTCACGCCGACGGTGCTGCAGCAGGGAAGAGTGCGGCTTAAGCTGCGAATAAGCGAGAATACGCCAGGCCAGGTGCTTAAGCAGGAAAACGGCGAAGCGCTGGCCATCGATAAGCAGGAGATAGAGACCATGGTGGAAGTTCGCAGCGGCGAGACTTTAGCGTTGGGCGGCATCTTTTCGCAGAAAAACAAAACCGCCCGCGACAGCGTCCCGCTGCTTGGCGATATCCCGGTACTGGGACGTCTGTTTCGTCGTGACGGGAAAGATAATGAACGTCGCGAACTGGTTGTCTTTATTACGCCACGGATTCTGGCAGTACGTTAAGCAGGTTTTTCATGCTAAACACGTTTCAGGTGTTTGACGTGAGGACGGATTTAGCATACAAGGGGTACCGATTTGAGAGTCGGGTACGACATCAATCCTCCCTTTATTGTCCGGCGATTTTATTCAGTTGCCAAACCAGCCGGAGTATTGAGATAATTTTTAGTCTGACTCTCGCTCTATTGCATATGAGGTTTCAGTTCATGCCCTGCGGCGCTGGGTGTCTGCGAAGCGGGTTTATCATTAACGAATAGTCTTAGTAGTACCGAAAAAATGGCAGAGAAACGCAATATCTTTCTGGTTGGGCCTATGGGTGCCGGCAAAAGCACTATTGGGCGCCAGTTAGCCCAACAGCTCAACATGGAATTTTACGATTCTGATCAAGAGATTGAGAAACGCACTGGCGCTGATGTGGGCTGGGTCTTCGATGTTGAAGGCGAAGAAGGCTTCCGTGACCGTGAAGAGAAAATTATCAATGAGTTGACGGAAAAACAGGGGATTGTGCTGGCGACTGGCGGCGGCTCTGTAAAATCCCGTGAAACGCGTAACCGTCTCTCCGCCCGCGGCGTGGTGGTCTACCTGGAAACTACGATCGAGAAGCAGTTGGCCCGTACGCAGCGCGATAAAAAGCGTCCTTTGCTACAAGTCGATGCGCCGCCTCGTGAAGTGCTGGAAGCGCTGGCTGACGAGCGTAACCCGCTGTATGAAGAGATCGCCGATGTGACTATCCGCACAGACGATCAGAGTGCGAAAGTCGTCGCGAACCAGATTATTCATATGCTGGAAAGCAACTGATTCTGGCTTAATAAAAGTGCGTCAGAGTAATAGTCATTGAGGTGGATGTCGCGTTATGGAGAGGCTTACTGTTACCCTCGGGGAACGTAGTTACCCGATTACCATCGCGGCTGGTTTGTTTAACGATCCAGCTTCCTTCCTGCCACTCAAGTCGGGCGACCAGGCTATGCTGGTCACCAACGAAACGCTGGCGCCGCTTTATCTGGATACCGTCCGCTCTGCGCTGGAGCAGTCAGGGGTCAACGTTGACAGCGTCATTCTGCCAGACGGCGAGCAATACAAAAGCCTGGCGGTGATGGATACCGTGTTTACTGCGCTGTTGCAAAAACCACATGGCCGCGACACCACTCTGGTGGCGCTTGGCGGGGGGGTGATCGGTGATTTAACCGGTTTCGCCGCGGCAAGCTATCAGCGCGGCGTGCGTTTCATCCAGGTCCCTACCACCCTGTTGTCGCAGGTCGACTCGTCGGTCGGCGGCAAAACCGCAGTGAACCACCCTCTCGGCAAAAACATGATTGGCGCCTTCTGGCAGCCGGTTTCCGTGGTAGTTGATCTTAACTGTCTGAAAACTCTGCCGAAGCGCGAGCTCGCTTCCGGACTGGCTGAGGTCATCAAGTACGGGGTGATCCTGGATGGTGAATTCTTCAGCTGGCTGGAAAACAACATTGATGCGCTGCTGGCGCTGGACGATACCGCCATGGCGTACTGCATTCGCCGCTGCTGTGAACTGAAAGCGGAGGTTGTGGCAGCTGACGAGCGTGAAACCGGGTTACGTGCTTTACTCAATCTTGGACATACCTTCGGCCATGCTATCGAAGCGGAAATGGGCTACGGTAACTGGCTGCATGGCGAAGCGGTGGCGGCAGGTATGGTGATGGCGGCACGCACGTCCGAACGGCTGGGGCAGTTCCGCGCGCAGGATACTCAGCGCATTATCGAGCTGCTCAAGCGTGCAGGCTTACCGGTACGCGGCCCGCAGGAAATGAGTGCGCAGGCGTATTTGCCCCATATGATGCGCGATAAAAAGGTACTGGCTGGCGAAATGCGGCTGGTGCTCCCGCTCGCAATAGGAAGCAGCGAGCTGCGCGGCGGAGTGCCGCACGATGTGGTTCTTGGCGCGATTGCTGATACTCAGCAGGCGCAACAATAAGAAGGTCTGGCCGCGTTCGCGCGGCGTTATCATTTCGGGTGATGTGCAATAATCGTGAGCATAAGCCTTTTAGTGGGGTGTTAAATGGATGATTTCAAACCAGAAGACGATATGAAAGCCGATCGCAACGATCGTCGTGCTGGTCGTTCCCGTCAGTCTTCCGAGCGTGATGCCGATCCGCAGATCAATTTTGACGATGTTGATCTTGATGCCGATGAAGGCCGTCCGACGCGCGCTGGTAAGGCCCGTCGCGAGCGTGAAGAGGAAGAGTTCGAAGAAGAACTGGATGCGCAAGACGAGGAGATGCTCGAAGAGCAGCCTGTAGAGCGTCGTCCGCGCAAGCGTAAAAAAGCGCCGGCCAAACCGGCCTCCCGCCAGTACATCATGATGGGTGTGGGGATTCTGGTGCTGCTGCTGTTGATCGTGGGCATCGGTTCCGCACTGAAATCGCCATCATCTTCCAGCCAGCAGACCGCTTCCGGCGAGAAGAGCATTAATCTGTCTGACGACCAGTCCGCCAGCATGCCTGCTGCCGGCCAGGACCAGACTGCCGCCGCTAACAGCACCTCACAGCAGGACGTAACGGTACCGCCTATTGCCGCGAACCCGACGCAGGGCCAGGCAGCGGTTGCGCCGCAGGGCCAGCAGCGTATCGAAGTTCAGGGCGATCTGAACAATGCGTTGACCCAGCAGCAGGGCCAACTGGACGGCGCCGTGGCTAACTCGACGCTGCCGACTGA
>NZ_JAGRQY010000115.1:0-7505 GCF_018223905.1 Klebsiella sp. 28 | reverse complement strand
CAGCGGAGCATCGAGCGTGATTATTACTGCAAGCTGGTCACCAGTGATGAAGAGCTGCAGGCACTCCCGGAGACCGTCCGCGGATTTATCGCGGATGAAGATATCCGGCTGGCCATTCAGTTTCTGGTCAGCGATGCGTATCTGAATGGCCATACCGGACAGTGGCTGGAAACCGCTGCGGTGAGGCATCTTCTTTTCCCCCTGCAGGAGCATACGCTATGAGCCTGAAACCGGGTGATATGAACTGTCGCATTGCGATTAGCTACGTTCAGTCCGGTCGGGGGCCGCTGGGCGAACCGCTACCGGAAAAGCAGGTTGAATCGGGAAAAGCGTGGGCAAAACGGGAGCTGGTATCGGGGCGAAAAGTCCGCACGCTGGATCAGCAGCAGGTGGTGGAAACCTGCCTGTTTACGGTCTATCCGGGTGTGCTGGTTGATATTGACTGGAAAATCACGACGAAAAATCTGGTTTATACCGTCCGGAATATTGACCGCAAAACGGACCGGATCATTATCACGGGGGAGGCTGACGGGCGGCATGATAGAGCTGGCGATTAAGGGTGCGCTGGAGCGCATCACCGGCATGAATGCGTATCCGCTTTTACTGCCGGACACGGTCCAGGAAGGAGCGACCTTTCAGCGTATCTCTGACCCGGAGATGGTCTCGGGAATGTTGCGAACGGGGATCGTCTCTGCCCGTATCCAGGTGAATCTGTACCGTCTCGATGATTACACCTCACTGCTGCAGCTGGATAAAAAAATCTGGACGGAACTGAAGTCCGTCGTTCATGGCCAGCTGGAGGGTATCACGGTTCAGTATGTGGAGCGAGGCGGTATCCATCAGGATAAAAACCAGCTGACGAATCGTCGCATTCAGTATCGCCTGACCCGCGATTTCATCATTCACTACGTGGAGGACTCCTCGTGATCCGAATGGAAGTTAAAGGGCTGGATGAGCTGGAGCGGCAGTTAATGGCCCTGGGCGAAAAAGTGGCGACGAAGGTATTGCGGGATGCCGGGCGCGAAGCGCTAAAGGTCGTCGAGGAAGATATGAAGCAGCATGCCGGCTTTGACGAAACGTCTGCCGGGCCGCACATGCGGGACTCAATCAAAATCCGCTCTTCCACCCGCAAGGGTAAAGGGAACGCGGTTGTAACGCTCCGTGTTGGCCCCAGCAAGCAACACCATATGAAGGCGCTGGCGCAGGAGCTTGGCACGGTTAAACAGGTTGCAGACCCCTTTATCCGACCCGCCCTGGATTACAACCTCCAGACCGTTTTGCGCGTGTTAACCGTGGAAATCCGAAACGGCATTGAAAACAGGTAGCATCCGCTGCCGTATAAAAAGAGAGAGAAACATGGCTGATAAAACTTCGCCTGAATATGCGATGTTGCCGGCGGGCACCATTGTGAAATACGGGGAGCCTGGCGCTGCCACGTCAGCGCTGAAACCGCTGATTAACTGTAAAGCGCTGGGTGCAATGGGGCAGACGGGGGGCTTTGTCGACTGCACCACGTTACTGGATAAGCAGAAACAGTCCATCAGCGATCTGCCTGACGGGCCTGAAAAGTCGCTGGGCTTCATTGATGATCCGGGCAATACCGATTTTGCCGCGCTGCTGAATGCAGCAGAGGCCCGCAAGACCATCCAGTTATACGTCGAATTACCCAACAAGCGAACAGCGACGATGCTCCTGGCGCTGTCCGGCTGGCAGATGAATGAAATCGCCGCTCCGGCGAATGAGGTCATCCAGATCACTGTTCAGGGTAAGCAGAACAAGATCACCTGGGGAACCGTCGCTGTCTCCGGCGGCGCCTGATTAACTTAACCTGTAAACAGCCACCTTCGGGTGGCTTTTTATTTTTAAGGACTACCTGTGAAAGATAAAGATTACCTGTCCACGCTGAAATCCGCGTTGCTTAAATCGGAGCCAACCGTCATTAAAACCGAGTTGTTTGGCGCAACCGTATTCATCCGCCGCCTGACCGGGGATTACCTCATCAGCTACGAAGAGAAAATGGCTGAAACCGCAAAAGCTGGCGCAGCACGCGAGGCATCGGAGCAAGTCATCCAGATCGTCATCGATGCACTGGTTCAGCCGGATGGAACGGCCATTCCGGATGAGTTTAAACCCACGGCAGCCGAGCTGCTGAAGGCCCATGAAAACCCCGAACTGCTGGCCGCAGTGGAAAAAGTGAAGCAACACGCAATCGGCAAGCTGGAGGAAGCGGAAAAAAACTGAGTGACTCGCCCTGGCTGGAGCTGATTTTCTGGCTGGCCGACCGCTGGGGCGAGCCTGACCCATCCAAAATTGCCGCGTTGCCGGCAAACACTCTGTACCACTGGCGAGCCTATTTCCTGAAACAGGGCACTTTCCGCCGTCCTGGCGATGAAAACGCGCCACCAACCGAAACCACACCTGCGCCATCCCGGGTCGATGATGAATGCGCGGCAGTCATGAGGGCATTAATGTAATGGCAGACGTCGCATCTTTAGCGGTCGGGCTGCACCTGAACGCAGCCAGTTTTAAATCCCAGCTGCTGGGAGCGTATGGCAATGCGGAGAACCAGTCACGACGGTTTAACCGTAATGCCCAGGCGGACGCGAAAAAGACGGAAGACGCCTATAAGAAGGTCGGTCTGTCGATATCCGGGATGGCCAGCCGGCTGGCGGGGCTGGCAGGAGCCGGCCTTTCCATCGGTACGATCGTCACCACGTCCAGACAATATGGACAGGCGTTATCAGATCTGCAGGCCATCACCGGTGCGACTGCAGCTGAAATGAAAGCGCTGGATCTGGCTGCGCAGGAAATGGGGCGCACGACAGAGTACAGCGCCAGCCAGGCCGCCGAAGCGTTAAAGCTGATGGCGTCGGCTAAACCGGAGCTTTTAAAAACGTCCGATGGACTGCAGAAGGCTACGAACAGCGCGCTTATCCTGGCGCAGGCCGCCGGCACAACGCTGCCCGATGCGACCAGAACGCTGGCGCTCTCCTTAAACCAGTACGGGGCGAGCGCGCAGGAAGCGGATCGTTATATCAACGTGCTGGCCGCCGGCGCGAAGTACGGGTCGTCGGAGATTGTGGATACAGCGGCCGCCATTAAAAATGGTGGCGTTGCAGCCGCACAGGCCGGCGTTGGTTTTGAGCAGCTGAATGCCGCGATTCAGGTGCTGGCAGAGCGTGAAATTAAAGGCGGTGAAGCCGGCACGGCGCTGCGTAACGTCATCCTGAACCTGGAAAAGGGCACAGACAAGAGCCTCAAGCCATCCGTGGTTGGTCTCAGCCAGGCGCTGACCACTCTTTCCGGGAAAAATCTCTCCACGGCCCAGGCCGTAAAACTGTTTGGCGTGGAGAACCTGAATGCGGCGTCTATCCTGGTCCAGAACCGTTCAAAGCTTGATGAGCTGACCGCTTCCCTGACCGGTACCAAAACGGCGCATGAGCAGGCATCCATCAGGGTTAACAACCTGAACGGCGATTTGCTGGGGCTGAGCAGTGCGTTTGAAGGGATGGTCATTAAGATCGGCCAGAGCAGTAACGGGCCACTCCGCAGCGGGATTCAGGTTGCCACGGAGGCACTGAACAGCCTGGCAGACAATTTCAACACCGTCTCCAGCGTGGCGCTTTACAGCCTGATCCCCGTGTTATCCACGAAACTGACTGCAGGGCTGCGGGAGAATATCGCGGCCTGGCGGGAAAGCCAGGCGGCGGTAAAAGCGCGGGCGCAGGCTGATGCGGATATTGCCCGCAAAACGCTGGATTCGACAGCGGCCATCCTGAAACAGAACGACGCTGAGTTTGGCCACTACCGGCAGATGGAGCGGACGGCTAAACAGTACGGGATGAATATCAGTTACCAGGATGAGTTTACCCGCCTCATCCGACAGGAAACTGAGCAAACCAATCTGGCCAGCCAGGCGAAACTGAAACTGGCAGCGGCAAACCGGCAATTGTCGATATCAGCCCGTGCGGCCTCCGTTGCGGTGGGCCTGGCAAGAGGCGCTCTGGCTTTTGTTGGTGGTCCGGTTGGCGCGGCGACGCTGGCTGGATCTGCATTACTGTATTTCCATCAACAGGCAAAAGAAGCCCGGCAATCGGCCATTGATTTAAAAGATGCCGTAGTGGAAACCAGTGAAGCGCTGATGCGCCTCTCGCTTAACCAGTTAAATGTGAAGCAGTTCGACCTGGAGGATAAGTACGAAAACCAGGTCGTGCAGCGTAACCAGCTGATGAAAGAGATTCAGGATGCCGACAGTCGTATCGACAGCCTGAAAGGGTTTGACCCCTTCGGCCAGCTGGAAGGGGTGACAAAAGGCCAGGCGCGTGCACGGGCGGATCTCGAAAGCGTTAACGAGGGACTCCGCAAAACCGAGGAAAACATTAAGCGTGTCAGTGATGCAAAAACACTGGCTCAGCTGGGTTTATCGGGAAAAATAACCTCCCTTACGGACGATCTGAAAGGAGCGTTAAGCACGCCCCCCAAAGAGACCGGAGATGGAAATCCCTGGGGCGGCGATGGCGGTACCGGCACGGGGAAAGGCAGTAAGTCCCAGGTCGACCAGTTCAAAACGCTGCGGCAGCAAATTGAAGAAGCCCATGCATCCAGCCTGGCCAGAATTAACCTGCAGGAAAAGGACAGCAACAGGGAGCTCCAGGAAGCGGCGAAGAAAAATGGCGCCAGTGATGCTGACCTGCAGCGCGCGCTGTTAATGAATGCAGAGAACTACCAGAAACAGCGACTGGATCTGGCCGCGCAGTATTCCCCCGCCCAGGAAACTCTGCGAAAAGAGCAGGAAGCCAGCCGGGACCTGGCTGAGCTTTTCAAAGCCCGCCTTCTTGATGAAAAAGAGTACCAGGCCGCACGAATAACGCTGGCCAGAGATACTGCGAAAGAGCTGCTGCAGGCGCATGCCGATGAAATCGCTGCGCCGGCACTGGATATCGCCGGCGAAGTTGATCCACTGGTAGCACTCCGCAATCAGTTAACGCAGCGGCAGGCTTTGCTGCTGTCGTACTATCAGAGCAGCGCGATCAGCAAAGAACAGTACGAAATGCTGATGCAGAAGGCGACGAAAGAATCCGCCGATGCGCAGTATCAGACGTCACTGGAGTTATACCGATCACAGGGAGAATTCCAGAGCCTGGCCGTCGGGTTATTTGAAACGGCCCATGAGCGCTCAAGCAACTTCCTGACGAGCATGCTGACGCGGACGAGAAGCTTTAAGGAGAACATGGCTGACCTGTTTTCCTCGCTCACGCAGTCGGTCATAAAAAACCTCGTTGATATGGCCGCTCAGGCTCTTGTTACCAGCACTATCATGCAAACCATCATGGGTGTGGTGGGAGCTGGAGTGAGTATTGCAGGTGGTGTTTCTGGAGCGGCTGATGTCGGCGCAGGAACTGCGATTCAGAATGCGGGTAATAACTTTAACTTTCAAATACCGGGTTATGCCAAAGGCGGTGTCTTCGATTCTCCTTCATTAAGTGCCTACAGCAACCAGGTCTACGACTCTCCGCAGTTCTTCGCTTTCGCAAAAGGGGCCGGCGTATTTGGCGAGGCCGGGCCGGAGGCCATCATGCCGCTGACGCGTGCCGGTGATGGTTCGCTGGGTGTACGCGCGGTGGGTGGTGGTCAGAACGCCGGCGTGTCGGAAGGGCCAAAAGTCTATATCACGATTGAAGGCGGAAACACCTCAACGCAGGCACCGTCTGGTTTTGAGCAGTTTGGCCAGCAGATTGGCTCGTTTGTGGAGAAAAAATACAGGGAGCTGATGGCGCAGGATATGCGCCCTGGCGGGATGGTCTGGAATGCAGTTAAAGGGCAACGTTGATGGCTATTGAGATATTCACCTGGAGTCCGCGGGTTAATCCCCAGCAGACCGTTAACTTTCGTGTCCGGAAGGCGCAGTTCGGTGACGGGTATGCGCAGGTATCCGGCGATGGTATTAACACCCGATCACAGGACTGGGAGCTGAGTTTTGTCGGTACGGAGGACTATATCCGTCCGATTAAGCAGTTCTTCGACCGTCATGCCGGCACCCGCGCGTTTCAGTGGACCCCGCCGCTGGAAGAGGTGGGGCTTTACCGCTGCGAACAATATAAACCGGTGCCGCTGGGCGGCGGAAATTACTCACTTTCAGCCACTTTTATTCAGGCATTTAAACCATGAGCCTTAACGCGAATTATCAGAAGTTAGAGCCAGGCGATGAGGTTCGTCTCCTGGAGATCGATGGCCAGGCGTTTGGCCTGGACGAGGTTTTGTATTTCCACGGCTATAACGTCCCCCATACTGCAGCCGAAATCCTCGCCGCTGACGGCGACCTGGATAAGCTGCCTGCGAAAAGCATCTGGTGGCAGGGGCGGGAGTATAAAGCCTGGCCATGTGAAATCGAAGGGATCGAGTCATCCACCACTGGCAGCGACGCGCAGCCAACGCTGCGGGTAGGGAACATCGACGGGAAAATATCCGCGCTCTGTCTTCATTACGACGATCTGGCTCTGGCGCGGGTTGTCATCCACGACACGCAAAAACAGTATCTCGATGCGAAGAACTTTCCGGACGGGAATGCCTCAGCTGATCCGACGCAGGAGAAACGGCGCCTTTTCTTCATTGACGTAAAGCATTATGAAGACGATGAGAAGGTGGAATTTACTCTCTCCAGCCCGTTTGCCCTGCAGGGGATGATGATCCCCACTCGCCAGCTGCATGCGATTTGCACCTGGTGTATCCGCAATCAATACCGCAGCGGTAACGGGTGCGACTATGCCGGCACCCGGTATTTTGACAGGAACAATCAGCCAGTTGATGACCCGTCGCAGGATGTCTGCAACGGAACGCTCACGGCCTGCAAATTACGTCATGGTGAGAATAGCGAACTGCCGTTTGGCGGGTTCCCCGGCACCTCATTAATCAGGAGCTGATATGCGTCAGAAAACGATTAAGGCCATCCAGGAACATGCGGCCGCAGAATATCCGCGCGAGGCCTGCGGCCTCGTCGCCCAGAGGGGCCGAGCGGAGCGTTATTTCCCCTGCCGGAACCTGGCCACAGAGTCGAAAGATAATTTTGTGCTGGCGCCGGAGGATTATGCGGAGGTTGAGGAATGGGGAACGATCACCGGTATTGTTCACAGCCATCCTGATGCCACCACCCAGCCGAGCGAACTGGATAAAGCGCAATGCGACGCGACCCTTCTCCCCTGGCATATTATCAGCTGGCCAGAAGGCGATCTCCGTACCATCCATCCGCGTGGTGAGTTGCCGCTCCTCGAGCGACCATTCGTGCTGGGCCACTACGATTGCTGGGGCCTGGTGATGAGCTATTTTCGGCAAACCCACGGCATCGAGCTGCACGATTACCGCGTCGATTATCCGTGGTGGGAAAAGGAGTATCCGGACAATTTTTATCAGGACTGCTGGTATGAATGCGGGTTCCGTGAGTTTGATGGTCCACCGCAACCGGGTGATATGGTGATCATGCAGGTGCAGGCGGATAAGTGGAACCACGC
>NZ_JAGRQY010000114.1:0-23028 GCF_018223905.1 Klebsiella sp. 28 | reverse complement strand
CGGCTTTCATCCTGTTGCCGGGAATGGTCCAAGTTTTCCCTTTCAAATCGATCTCTGACCATTCAGCACCACGGACTTCACCAGAACGGGCAACGGTTAGGATTGAAAACTCAAGTGCCCGTGCTGAAATGCCAGCTCGTTTTTGCAGATCGGATATAAAGGCCTGAATCTCAAGATAGGGGAGGGCGGCATGGTGTTTTTGCTTCTGAACTTTACTGGGCATTGGCAAGAGCGGCTTAAGCATACCTTTCCACGAGGCAGGGTTATCGCCCTCAAAGTATTCTTTCGCCTTGGCGTAATCAATAATGGCTTCAATACGACCACGCAGGCGACTGGCGGTCTCATTTTTCGTTAGCCAGATAGGCTCAAGTATTGCCAGTACGTCAACTTTCGTGATTGCACTGATGGGCTTTTCACCTACGACCGGGTAAGCATAGGCTTCAAGCGTTGAACGCCACTGCGCGATATGCTTCTGGTTCTTGAGTTCCTTGGCCTTAATGTCGATAACGTCTTCAGCGCACTCGGTAAACGTCCGGTTCTTATGAGCCAGCTTTTCTTGTTGTGCTCTGGCAGCGTGTTTTTCTTCAAGTGGATTAACACCATTACGGACTTGCTTACGCAGCTCACGGGCCTTATCACGGGCATCAGCTAAGGAGACTTCAGGGTAGGCACCAAGTCCCATGTTCAAACGTCTGGGGACTGTTCTGCCCAATCTGTTTACTCTGACTCCCATAGCGATACAGAGTATCCATGAACGGGACTGACCCCGAACCCGGAGATACAAACCATCAACCCCACCAACCGCATAAGAGCCTTCAGTTTTTAGCTTGGCAACAGCCAGTCCGGTGAGTTCTTTGGCTTTCTTTGGCATATGTTAAATCCTGTCATACAACCCGCCATGCATAAGGTACTGCATAAAATGTCAGATTTTTTCGGATGTAGCAAGACGTCTTCGGACATCTGTTTTTGACAACAAATTGTTTATTAATGGTAAAAATGAACTATTTCTGGCGTTCTCGGACGTTAATTTGGCGGACTGCGCTTCCGCCATATAAAAGAAGGGGTTACCGAAAGGTAACCCCTTTTTGCTTTTACCTGTAGCCGTCCTGACTGCACTTCACCTTCACCTCCCGACTCCGCAAACCCGCCATGTCTGTAGTGTTATCGCTGGCGAAAAGGTGACGATCAATCCATTGCAAATGGTTGTTATTTTAATTATTCAGCCTTTTGTTATAAACGGCAATGGTGCTGAGGAATAAAAACCATGCGGTAAAATATCTTCGTCTATACTTGGAAAAATGATGATTTACCTGCCATGGTTTTTACGCAGATACAGAGACCAGAGAGGTCAGCATGCCTGACATTAACCCGCAAAATATCAAAGAATTACGGGCGTTGGTTGAACAGCAATTACAGTACACATTGTGTGTTAGCTTAAATAAAGCTACGCATGGCGATATTTTTAACGCGGTGGCGCTGGCCATTCGTCATTTTCAACAGGACCATTTTTTGTTGAGCCAGAAGCGGCAACGTGAAGAACGTAAAAAGCGCGTTTACTATCTGTCGATGGAGTTTTTACTGGGACAGTCGCTGCGTAATAACCTTTTGAATATGAATTTACTGGCGGAGATGCACCAGGTGGTGAATGACCTGGGGTTTGAGCTTGACCACCTTCTTGACGAAGAGCCCGACGCCGCGCTGGGTAACGGAGGGTTAGGGCGCTTAGCCGCCTGTTTTATCGATTCGATGGCCACCCTTGATATTGCCGCATCCGGGCATGGCATCAAATACGAATATGGTCTTTTTCGCCAATCCTTTCAAAATGACCAGCAGATCGAGCATCCGGATGACTGGCATTCCATGCACTCCCCGTGGCTGGTCGAACATCACGCTCAGCAAATCCTGATCCCGCTGGGAGGCTATATTGAACACAGCGAAGATGTTGATGGCAATTACAATCCAATGTGGCTGGGCTGGAAAACGATTATCGGTATACCCCATGACTATTTCGTTTCCGGTTACCGGGATACGACGACCAACAAGCTGCGGCTTTATAGCGCGGTGGCCTCTGACTCCTTTAATATCCATATTTTCAATCGCGGTGATTATATCAAGGCGGTGAGTGATAAAATCGCGTCGGAGAATATTTCAAAAATACTCTATCCATCCGATGAGGTGCTGACCGGAAAAGAGCTGCGGCTGACGCAAGAGTATTTTCTGGTGGCCTGTACGCTGCGGGATATATTTCGCGACTATGCCGAGGTTAATGACGATATTACTTTCCTGCCGCAGCATGTGGCGATTCAGCTGAATGACACCCATCCGGCATTAGCGGTGGTGGAGCTGATGCGTATCCTCGTCGATGAATACCGGCTGCCCTGGGAGCAGGCGTGGGAGATAACGCAAAACACCTGTGCCTACACGAATCATACGTTGATGCCGGAAGCGCTGGAGACCTGGCCGGTGACGCTGTTTGAAAAACTGCTGCCGCGTCATTTGCAAATTATATTTGAGATCAACCATCGTTTCCTTGAAGAGGTGGCCCGGCGCTGGCCGGATAAAAATCATCTGTTATCTTCGCTGTCTTTAATCGACGAACATCACGATAAGCAAATCCGTATGGCCAATCTGGCGATTGTCGGTAGCCATCGCGTGAACGGGGTAGCATGGCTGCATTCGGAACTGGTCAAGAAACAACTGGTGCCCGACTTCTATTTTATGACCCCGGAGAAATTCATTAATCAGACCAACGGCGTCACGCCGCGACGCTGGGTGCAGCAGGCTAACCCCGGCCTGGCCGCTTTTTTGCACCAACAGCTGGGGGAAGGGTGGCCAACCGATTTACCCTTGCTGTCCAGTCTGGAAAGCCTGGCCGATGATACTGCTGTTATTGATAATATCCGGGCCATTAAATTTGCCAACAAAACCGCGCTCAGCCAGCTGGTCGCTCAACGCTATGGCATCGTCCTCGATCCGCTGGCGATGTTTGATTGTCAGGTCAAACGTATTCATGAATATAAGCGTCAGTTGCTCAATATTCTTCATGTGATCGCGCTTTACCTGGATATCAAAGAGACAGGGAAAACTATCGCGCCTAAGGCGCATTTGTTTGCGGGTAAAGCGGCGCCGGGCTATCGGATGGCGAAGCTGATTATTCAGTTGATTAATACCGTCGCCCGGAAAATTAACCGCGACCTGCAGGTCGCCGGACAGCTTAAAGTGGTTTTTCTCGAAGATTACAAAGTCTCGCTGGCGGAAAAAATCATTCCGGCCACAGACCTCTCCGAGCAAATTTCCACCGCCGGGACCGAGGCGTCCGGCACCAGCAATATGAAGTTTGCCATGAACGGCGCGTTAACCATCGGCACCTATGATGGGGCGAATATCGAAATTCGCGAGGCCGTGGGGGCGGACAATTTTTATCTGTTTGGTGCCGTGGCGGAAGAGATTGAAGAGAGCCGGCGCATCGGGTATCACCATACTTTCTATCATCAGAATCCGGCTATTGCGCGTGTTGTCGATACCCTGGTGTCTGGGTTGTTTACCGCCGATCGTGAGCTATTTGCGCCGCTTCACCAAATGTTGGTGGGGGGCGATCATTACTGTCATTTGCTGGATTTCGACAGCTATTGCCAGGCGCAGCAGCAGGCGATGATCGATTTTGAACAGCCGGAACAATGGCACCGTCGGGCCTTACTCAATATTTGCCGGATGGGCGAATTTTCCAGCGACAGAACCATACGTGGCTACGCCCGGGATATTTGGGGTATCACCAGCTAAAGAGCGAACACGCCGGGCTAAAAAGGGACTCGTCGACGAATATCAGTCACTATTGAGGATGAGCATGAACGTTGAATTACACACCGAGCAGGGCGTAAAAATTATTGTGCCACTGGTGCGCCGACTGGATGCTTCCGTCGTGCAGGCGTTTAAGCAGCAGGTTCTGGAGGCTATCGATCCGGATACCAAAAATGTGCTGCTGGATCTGAGTCACGTCGATTTCATTGACAGTAGCTGTCTTGGCGCGCTGGTATCCATTCTGAAAAGCGTCAATGGTCAGGGCGAGCTGGCGCTGTGTTCGCTCAATGACACGATTAAAAACCTGTTTAAGCTCACCCGTATGGATCGCATCTTTGCCATTAAGGAGACCCGACAGGATGCGTTAAACGCGTTCACCTCGTTATAACGTTTATGCGGTCAGGGTTGCCAGCGGGTTAGGGAGCGCCCGCTTATTGTTCGATAATCCGCGCCTTCGGTTTGCTCAGCAGGAGCATCACCAGCGCGACGTAGGGCATCGGCTTCCAGAAATAATAGCCCTGCAGCAGATGAATATTCTGGCGATTAAGATATTCCAGTTGGGCCTGGGTTTCGACGCCCTCGGCAATGATGCGCAGTGACAGCGTCCGGGCCATCTCTATCACGCAGTCCAGCAGCTTGCTTGACGGCGCCTCCCCGGTTACCCGGCCGACAAAACTCTGATCGATTTTGATATAGTCGAAAATCAGCTCGTGGAGACAGGAAAGCCCGGAATAGCCGGTGCCAAAGTCGTCCAGCGCGATGGAAAACCCGCGGGAGTGTAACGTATTGAGCTTGTCCACGACCGCGTCGTTGAGCAACAGCGGCTCCTGCTCCGTGATCTCCAGCATCAGCTTCACCGCTTTCCCCTCAAAGCCGCGCTGATAGTGCAGGCAGTCATCGATAAACGACGGGGCGTTAATGTGTGACACGCTGATATTCAGGCCAATATGAAACCCATCCGGTAGTTTACTAAAGAGTGGTCTCATCTGCGCGTTGACCTGCGCCATCAGGCTGCGGGTTAGGGGAATAATTAAGCCGGTACGTTCGGCCAGCGGAATAAATTCCGCTGGCGAGCGCGATGGCGTCGTGCTGTTTTGCCAGCGGGCGAGAATTTCCACGCCGTATATCTCTCCGGTTTTCCCATTCACCAGCGGCTGATAGTAGGGAACGATATAGCCCTGATTGATGGCGTAGCGCAGTCTTTCCTCTTCAGAGGTATAAACATTGAGATATTTACGCATCAGGAAATAAAACAGCAGCGAAACTGAGAAAATAAAGATCAACAGACCGGAGCCATTATGGACTAAGCGGCCGGGGCTAAAGAAAAGTGAATCAGGGTAGGTAATGCGAAATGGATAGGCAGGTGAGGTAAAGACGCCCTGGTGTGGGTCAGCAGCCAGCGGCTTAACATCGCCATATCTGGCAATCATTTGGTTCTGCACCCAGAGTGCCAGCCCGTTGTTATCGGTATCGCTATATAGTGCATCACGCAGATGGATGTCGCTGATAGTGACAATCACCCGGATCGCCGCTACGCGCGCCTGATAGATCAGTACCGGCCGTTTATTGACCATCATTCTGGCCGGGAGCAGCAGCAGAGGTTCGTCAGGCAAAGACTCAGGGCTGAGCGTCAGGACCCGATTGCCGGGCAGGGACGAGCACCACACCTGGCCATCTTTTATCAGCAGAATGGTACGCAGGTGCGGCTGCAGGGCGGCTTCCGTTCCGAGCTGAAATTGACCCTGGCCGGAGCAACCACTGCGGCTAACGTTCAGCGCCGTGGCCGTCGCTTCACGAGCCTCATCCAGAATGGCTGCGATCTTTTTCGCCGCCTGACGGGCGGCGGCGACATGGGTGGCCTGGTCTGAATGCCACAATTGCCAGTTAATGACAAACACGCCAGCAAGAAATACCACCAGTGCCAGAGAAAAGGCAATCCATGCATTTCGCCGCTTTATCTCTTTCATTTATTTAGCGTGCTAAGGTAATTAGGCATAAAGGGAACCGTCCATCTGGCGTTAAAGGCTTTTCAATGATCGTAGAAGGGGGAAATCTTTCGCGATGATTGAGCATATTAAAAATATGATCCATATCACAATACCCACTGGCAAGGCCGCTTACCGCATGTAACAACGGCAGATTTTTCCACCGACAATAAAAAATCGAAATTTAATGTTTTCTTAATATAAATTCCGGTGCGGTATGTTTTTAAGCATTTTCCCATCCAGAGTGGTGCGCCGACGTTATTTTTTGCTTTTTTAAGTTTATGATAATTGTTTTCATTATCATTCTTTTTTTGCTGTGATTTAATCCTCTCCGCTCAGGCTATTTACCGTTTATTGCCCTATTTCATTAAGGATGCGTTCATGAAATTTCGCTTATCGCCCCTCCGTACGGCAGCGCTGGTTGCCGCTTCTCTGTTTCTGGCGCCGCAGGGGATGGCGGCTGACGCTCAGAACGGGATTGTGGTTTACAACGCCCAGCACGAAAATCTGGTGAAGTCGTGGGTGGATGGATTCACCAAAGAGACCGGTATTAAGGTCACGCTGCGCAATGGCGATGACAGTGAACTGGGTAATCAGCTGGTTCAGGAAGGCTCCGCGTCGCCGGCCGATGTGTTTCTGACCGAGAACTCGCCGTCGATGGTGCTGGTCGATAATGCCAAACTTTTCGCCCCGCTGGATGCCGCCACCCTGCAGCAGGTTCCGGCGCAGTACCGTCCGCAGCATGGGCGCTGGATCGGCATTGCCGCGCGCAGCACCGTTTTTGTCTACAACCCGGCGAAAATCAGCGAGGCGCAGCTGCCGCATTCCCTGATGGATCTGGCAAAACCGGAGTGGAAAGGGCGCTGGGCGGCTTCGCCATCGGGGGCTGATTTCCAGGCTATCGTCAGCGCGATGCTGGCGCTGAAGGGTGAGCAGGCGACTCTCGACTGGCTGAAGGCGATGAAAACCAACTTTGTCGCTTACAAAGGCAATAGCACGGTGATGAAAGCGGTCAACGCCGGGCAGATCGACGGCGGGGTGATCTACCACTATTACCGCTTCGTCGATCAGTCAAAAACCGGCGAAAACAGCAAAAACACCCAACTGTATTACTTCAAACACCAGGATCCGGGCGCCTTCGTCAGCATTTCCGGTGGCGGTGTGCTGGCTTCCAGCAAACATAAAGCGCAGGCGCAGGCCTTTATTAAATGGATCACCGGCAAGCAGGGGCAGGATGCACTGCGCACCAATAACGCCTTCGAATATGCCGTGGGGGTAGATGCGGCCTCTAACCCGAAACTGACCCCGCTGAAAGATCTGGATGCACCGAAGGTAGAACCTTCCTCGCTGAACAGTAAAAAGGTCATTGAGCTGATGACGCAGGCTGGCCTGCTCTGATCCTGAGGAAGTGATGTTGCTATGTCTGTTCTGAGTTTGTCGCTCGGAAAGAAAACAGGACGCCTGCCCGAGCGCAGGCGTCCTGCATTTCCGATGGTGGCGTTAGCGCTGCTGTTTTCATTGTTGGCGCTGTTGCCGTTAGGGTTTGTGGTGGCGGTTGGGTTCGACACCGGCTGGCCGACCATCAAAGCGCTGGTCTTTCGTCCGCGGGTAGGGGAGCTGCTCAGCAATACCCTGTGGCTGACGGTGCTGGCGGTCCCCATCAGCATTGTGCTCGGCGTGACGCTGGCCTGGCTGACGGAACGTACCGTCCTTGCCGGTCGGCAGCTGTGGTCGGCGCTGGCGGTAGCCCCGCTGGCGATCCCGGCCTTTGTCCAGAGCTACGCCTGGGTCAGTGCCGTGCCTTCGCTGCATGGCCTCTCCGCCGGGGTGTTTCTCTCGGTGCTCGCCTACTATCCGTTTATTTATATGCCGGTGGCGGCCGTGCTGCGCCGCCTCGATCCCACCCTTGAAGATGTCGCCGCGTCGCTGGGCACGCCGCCGTGGAAAGTGTTCTTCCGGGTGGTGCTCCCGCAGCTGCGTCTGGCAATCTGCGGCGGTGCGCTGCTGGTGGCCCTGCATCTGCTGGCGGAATATGGCCTGTATGTGATGATCCGCTTCGATACCTTCACGACCGCTATTTACGATCAGTTCCAGTCGACCTTCAGCGGTCCGGCCGCCAATATGCTGGCAGGCGTGCTGGCCTTGTGCTGCCTGGCGATCCTGCTGCTTGAGAGCGCCTCACGCGGTAAAGCGCGTTACGCGCGTATCGGCGCCGGGGCGGCCCGCGAGCAGAAGCGGCTTGTGCTGGGTAAAGGGGCCGCTTTTGGCGCGCAGCTACTGCTTCTGCTGCTGGTGATGCTGGCGATGGGGGTTCCCTTACTGGTCCTGTGCCGCTGGCTATGGCTGGGCGGCATCGACAACTGGCTGCATGCCGATCTCTGGCATACTCTGCGCCAGACCCTGCTCCTGGGGGCGGGCGGGGCGCTGCTGACAACGGTTTGCGCGATCCCCATTGCGTGGCTTGGCGTGCGCTATCCGCGCCCGCTGTTCCGCCTGCTGGAGGGGTGTAATTACATCACCAGCTCGCTGCCCGGTATTGTCACCGCGCTGGCGCTGGTGACGGTCACCATCCACTACGCCCGTCCGGTGTACCAGACCGAAGTGACGCTGTTTCTGGCCTATCTGTTGATGTTTATGCCGCGTGCGCTGATTAACCTGCGCGCCGGTATCGCGCAGGCGCCGGTGGAGCTGGAAAACGTTGCCCGTAGTCTTGGACGCAGTCCGGCCCGCGCCCTGTGGAGTATCACTATGCGGCTTGCCGCGCCGGGCGCGGCCGCAGGTGCCGCGCTGGTGTTCCTTGGCGTCAGCAATGAGCTCACCGCCACACTACTGCTTTCGCCGTTAGGCACCCGCACCTTGTCGACCGGTTTCTGGGCGTTAACCAGTGAGATCGACTACGTAGCGGCGGCACCGTACGCGCTGTTGATGATCGTCATTTCGCTGCCGCTGACCGCGGTTCTTTATATGCAGTCGAAAAAAATGGCAGGGTTGTAACATGCTGGAATTGTCTTCTATTTCGAAATCCTTCGCTGATGCGCTGGTCCTCGATAATCTCAATCTGACCGTAGCGCCGGGGAGCCGGACGGCCATTGTTGGTCCGTCCGGCTCGGGGAAGACCACGTTGCTGCGCATTCTCGCCGGTTTTGAAACGCCCGATCGCGGGCGGATCGTCATGCACGGTAAGTCTCTGTTTGCCGACGGTGTGTTTGTCCCCGCCCACCAGCGACGGATCGGCTATGTTCCGCAGGAAGGGGCGCTGTTTCCTCATCTTAATGTTGCGGACAATATCGCCTGGGGGCTCGACGCCAGCCGTGAGGAGAAGCGTCGCCGCGTGGGGGCGCTAATGGAGATGGTCGCCCTCGACGCTGGCCTGGCGAGCCACTGGCCACATGAAATTTCCGGTGGTCAGCAGCAGCGCGTTGCCCTGGCCCGTGCGCTGGCTCAGCAGCCGGCGCTGATGCTGCTGGATGAGCCGTTTTCTGCACTGGATACCGGGCTGCGCGCCAGCACACGCAAAGCGACGGCGGACCTGCTGGCCGAGACGGGGATCGCCTCGATTCTGGTGACTCATGACCAGAACGAGGCGCTGTCGTTCGCTACGCAGGTGGCGGTAATGCGTCAGGGGCGCTTCGCCCAGGTTGGAACCCCGCTGACGGTTTACTCGCAGCCGGTGGATGAAGAGACGGCGTTATTTCTTGGCGATGCCCTGATCCTCCCCGCACGCCTTAGCCCCGGCCGGGCAAGCTGCGCGCTGGGGGACCTGGCGACGGACGCACTGCATCCTGCTGGCGAAGGTAGGGTGATGCTGCGTCCGGAACAGCTGAGCGTCAGTGTGAGCGGGCCGCAGGAAAGTACCGCCATTATCCGCGATGTCGATTTCTCAGGCCAGCTTTCCACGTTGACGCTGTCGATGGCTGGGCACGAGCGGCCGATTGTCCTGCGAACCGTGAGCCAGCCGGCGTGGCAGCCCGGCGCGATGGTGAGACTGACGGTCAGCGGCAAGGCGCGAGTGTTTAGCGGCTAATCCCTGAGCAGGCGGCGCCGGCTATCGACGGCGCCGCACAGAAAGCTAATCAGGCGGAGGATGAAGCCGATAGTATCCGCGCCACTGACCTCGTCGCCATGGAGTGGTAGTACGTTGGAACAATTCCGCGGGGTCAGTCCAGTTCCCGCCATTTTACCGAACCGTCGCTTTTTCATTCGTCCCTCTACGCTTAACTGTTATCCTGTCTCGCGATCGGCCCTGTTGTTACCATGAGACACCGCTATGCCTGAACTCCATACTCCTGCGAATCGCTCCGGCCCGGCCGCTGTGGCCCGGGTGACGCTCCTGCCTGCGCTGCTGATTATCGTTGCTGTTGCTGTCGGCTGCGCCCTGGTGTCGCCTCCGGTCGGTACACGACACGAGATCCTGAATAACCCCGGCCTCTATATCGATCTGCTGGCGTTGTTGTTTCTGGTGTTTATGCTGTGGAGCTCGGCGAAGGTGCGGATGAGCCACATTGCCGTCAACTGCGTACGCTATGGGCTGCTGTTGTGGATTGCCGGCGGCACCTTTGACGTGATGGATGAGATCGTGGTTCAGCCGCGCTGGATGGGCTACTACTGCGAAGATCTGCTGCGCCTCTCCGGGATGCTGCTTACCGTGGTGGGGGTCTACAAAATTATTGAGCGAATCAATTTGCTGTACGTCGATGCGCGCTCGCAATCCCTGAAGGATGAACTGACCCAGTTACCCAACCGGCGTTTTTTCATTGATACCATTCGCGAGAAGTCCGGGCATGCGCTGGGACTCATGATTCTGGATATCGATTTTTTTAAGAAAATCAATGATAGCTGGGGCCACCTGGTGGGGGATGAAGTGTTATTTTCACTGGGGAAACAGCTGGCGAAACTAACCAGCGAGCAGGTCCAGCCGGCGCGGATCGGTGGGGAAGAGTTTGCCATTATCGTCGATGGCCTGTCGGAGCCCGAGCTGCACGCTCTGGCGCAGGCGATCCTTGCTAACGCCCGCACCATCCTGATCAATCATCAGACGCCGCTGTCGATCAGCATTGGCGTCGGAACCTGGCGGCCAGGCGAAGCGCAGGAGACGTTTATCCGTAAAGTCGACGAGGCGCTGTACAAGGCCAAGCATAACGGCCGCGGCCGCGTGGAGTGGGCGCCATCTGCCGGTGCGGCAGGTTAGGCCTGCTGCGCGCTACGGCAGTGTCGCCGATACTCCGATGGCGAGCGTTCTGTGTAGCGTTTAAAAACCCGACAAAAATAGTTGCTGTCGACAAAGCCGCAATTATGCGCAATCTCTTTCACCTTCAGGTCATAGCCGCGCAATAGCTGCTTCGCCTTTTCCAGACGGACACGGGTCAGATATTCATTAAATCCCACCGAGCCTGATTTCTGAAAAATATGCGAAAGATAGTTGGGCGTGATGTGAAAACGTTTGGCTACCGATTCCCGCGTCAGCGGTAGACTGAGATTTTCCTCAAGGTAGTCCTGGACGGCGAGAAACAGATCCCGGCTGCGGCTGACGCGCATCTCCAGCCCGACCAGCTGTTCACGACAATGACTCAGCAGCGCGGCAACCACCAGTCGCGCGGTCAGCGGATCGGGCTGCAGGCTGACTTCATTCAGGCTCAGCAACAGGTAGGAACCCACGCGCGGCCCAAGCCGGGAAACGCTCTGTTTTTCCGTGTGCAGGCTTTTTCCGTCCCAGCGCTGAATACTGAATCCCAGTTTCTGCCGACCAAACAGAATGCTCAGGGTAGTGGCCGGGCCGGTCCACTGCGGCAGCGTCCACTTCCCCGCCTGCACGTACAGTACCTGCAGCGTGGTTAACGTCGAGGCGGCCAGCGGCAGTCCCTGTTCATTCAGTTGGCCCTCCAGCACAATTTCCAGACGCGGAAACGGCACGTTGAAGGCGAGGGCAGGCACGGAGATATCCGGCTCAGGAAATCTCACCTGTAGGTGATCTTTTTGACCGATTAACCGATGCAGTATATCCGGCAGATCTTCAATCATTCTTTGCCCTCAGCATGCGCATTATCCTGTTGATGGTAATCTATTTTTTCCTTCCCGGCAGCGTTAGTTTAGCCATTTTGCGCAGCGGATTGCCGGCCAGCTGCAGCGCATGCATCGCCGGAAAAGAGATTGTTGATGTCCATCACACTTTGTGGGCTCGCGTACGTATGTCCAGTTTTTTGTAGCGCTCGCCTCGTGTCATGCCGCGGAGGGACCAGTAGAGTTTGTTTGTGTTATCGGAACGTTAAAAAGGAACGTAAAATGAACTCATCATCGGCTAACTTTCTCGATGCGTTAGGCGCCAGCCAGACGCTCAGCGCGCAAATGAAACACGAGCTCGACACCCTCGGCTACACCGTCGTGCATAACGTCGTTGACGCCCAGTGGCTGAGCGAAATGCGCCTGCTTATTGACACCCTGGTTGAACGCGAAGGCGATAATCTGGCGATGGAGCACCATCAGGAGGCGACGGCGACGCGGATCGCTAACCTGATTAATAAGGGGGTTATCTGGGAGAAAGTCTGGTCACACCCGCTGATCCTCTCGGCTTGTCGCTATATCTTCAACGGGGATTTTAAAGTCTCCAGCCTGAACGCCCGCGAGGCGCTGTATAACGGCGGCCACCAGCCGCTGCACGCCGACTGGAAAAAGCCGCGCCCGGATTTTCCCAAAGTCCACCTGGTGAATACCATCTGGGCGATAGACGATTTGAGCGCCGCCAACGGCGCGCCGCGGATCATTCCTGGTACCCACCTCCGCCCCGAGTTACCAGAGGAGGTGCTGGCCGACCCGGAACAGGCCCATCCCGATGAGATTGTGTTTGCCGCGCCGGCTGGCAGCGTGATGATCTACAACGCCCACGCCTGGCACGGCGGCACCCGTAATCGTGAAGGCAGCAGACGACGCGTACTGCATGGGTTATATATCGATCGTGCGGATACGCCGCAGCAGGACCAGCGGCGCTGGCTCACGCCGGAGACGGCAAGCCGCCTGACGCCGGCGCAAAAGTGGCTGCTGGATGTAGAATAAGGTCTGTCGCCGGTCAGGGAAGTTCTACATAGACGACCGGCTTTTTCATGATGCTTTTCACGGCCTCGACGATCTGCTGCGGCTGCAGCAGGAAGCTCTTGATGCTGGTTTTAATCGTCCGCAGGCCGCGAAAGCGATGAGGGTCGTCGATTTCGATATCCGTCACCAGCAGCACCACTTCGGCGCGGGCGATATCTTCCGCGGTGATCCGATTTTCTACGCCGAGCGCCCCCTGGGTTTCCACCTTCAGGTGCCATTTTTCATGATGACCGACCTTTTCCAGTCGTTCGGCGGCCATGTAGGTATGCGCCACGCCGCTGACGCAGGCGGTGACGGCGACAATATTGAAGTCCATAACATCCTCCTGGCGTTAACCGCCGATAGTGACGTGGAAACCGGCCGCTTCGGCCATCACCCGATATGGTTGAATTTCCGCTTCGTCAGGCGCTTTCACGCTGGCCAGCGTCCAGGGTTTGCCCAGCAGACGGTATTTGGGCTCGCCATATTGATGAAACGGCAACAGGTGCATTTCTTTTAGCGCGAAAGGGGCGAGGAACGCCAGAATCTGGCGAAAATTATCGGTATTCAGGGTGTAGCCGGGGATCAGCGGCACCCGCGGGATCAGGTTGATTTTTCTCGCCGCCAGCTGGCGAAAATTGTCCAGCACCCGTGGCTGATTCATTCGCAGCAGCGACCGCGCCCGCTCAGGTTCCATGATTTTAAAATCAAACAGCACTTCATTACAGGCTTCGGCCACCGGCAGAAAGCGGTCAAAAGCGCTGTCGCCCGCGGTTTCGATGGCGGTGCGGATCCCCCACTGGCGCAGGCGCTGGAGAAAGCGGGCGGCAAACCCGGCCTGCATGAGCACTTCGCCCCCGGAGAGGGTGACTCCGCCGCCGGAGGCGCGAAAGAAGACCTCATCCTTCAGCACCTCCTGCAACAGGTTATCCAGCGTCACATCGCGGCCAATCTGTTCCCACGCTCCGGATGGACATTCGGCAACGTCCTGCTGGCAACGGGTGCAGCGCAGGCATTTGCTCTCCCGGCGCAGAGTCTGAATCCTGGGTGAAATTGATTCGGGATTGGCGCACCACGGACAGGTATGAGGGCAGCCTTTAAAAAAGACCACCGTGCGGATCCCTTGTCCGTCATTGAGCGAGTAGCGCTGGAGGTTAAAAATACGCGCCCGGTCGGCGCGCGTGTCGATGACCTCACAGCTGATGCGCGGTGCGGCGGATAATGTCATCCTGAATCTCCTTCGACAGCTCAACAAAGAAGGCGCTGTAGCCCGCGACCCGTACCACCAGACCGGCAAAGTCCTGCGGCCGCTGCTGCGCTTCACGCAGGGTGTCGGCATTGACCACGTTGAACTGAATATGCTGCAGCTTGAGCTTGCAGAAGGCCTGTAAAAAATCGGCCAGTTTGTTCAGGCCGCCGTCGCCGTCCAGCGTTGCCGGAGTGAATTTGACGTTCAGCAGCGTACCGTTCGACAGCAGATAGTTATCCAGCTTGCTGACCGATTTCAGCACTGCCGTCGGCCCCTGGGAATCCTGACCAACCATCGGCGACAGGCCGCCGTCCGCCAGCTGTTCTCCGGCCAGCCGCCCGTCCGGGGTGGCGCCCACCACCGAACCCAGCGGCACGTGCGCGGAGACGGTGTAGGAGCCGGGGGTAAAATGACCGCCGCGCGGGTTCAGATACTGCTCGACTTCTTTGCAGTAAAAACGCAGCAGATCGGCGCTAATATTGTCGACATCGTCGATATCGTTGCCATACTTGTCAAAACGGTTAATCAGCCGGGCGCGGATCTTTTTCCCTTCCGGCGTCTGGAAATTGGCTTTCAGCACGGCCATCAGTTGGTCAAAGCTGAGACGCTGCTGGTCGAAGACCATACCCTTCAGGGCGTACAGCGAATCGCTCAGGTTAGCGATTCCGATACCCTGAACGCCGGAGAAGTTATAGCGCGCGCCGCCGGCGGTGATATCTTTGCCGTGCTGCACGCAATCTTCAATGAACGAGGAGAGCAGCGGGACCGGCGCCCAGTCGCGGTGGCCGATATCGCAAATGTTGCTGCCCTCGACCATCAGCTTGATGTAATGGCGGATTTTGTCGCGGATCTGGCAGATAAGGCCGTCCCAGCTGACGTCAGGCTGATGTTCATTTTCCTGCAGCACAATTTCCATCACCTTCAGCAGATTAAACATGGCGATATCATGCAGGCCGTAGGTGCGCCCTGGAATAGAGAGCTCCACGCAGCCGACCACCGCGTAATCTCTGGCATCTTCCAGCGACACGCCGCGGTTAAGGAAGGCCGGCACGACCACCTCATCGTTGAAAATCTGCGGGATGCCGGTGCCCAGGCGGATGGTTTCGGCAGTTTTGCGCAGGAACGGGCGATCAATCAGCTCGTTGACCCGCACGCCCAGATTCGGCTGCGGCAGCTGAACGTTTTGATAGGCGTCGAGGCATAAAAATGACAGCACGTTGACCGCGCTGCGTCCGGTGTCCGTCAGCCCGCCGAGCAGGGCGGTATAGCCGGTGGGAAAACCCGCGAAATAGCGCGCGCTGCTGGAGGAGCGTAGCAGGACGATATCGTTGCATTTCACCCACAGCGACTCCAGCAACTCCTTGAGATATGCGGGATCCTGACCCTGATTCAGAGATGCCTGATAAAACGGCAGCATGTACTGGTCAAAGCGTCCGAGTGAAATCGAGCTGGCGTTGGATTCGTATTGCAGAATGATATTCATATACCAGAACAGCTGGCAGGCCTGGGGGAAGTCCGTTGGCCGATGCTGCGCGTTGTGGCGCGAAATAGCGGCGATGGTTAACAGCTCCTGCTGACGCTGCGGGTCCTGACAGTGCCCTGCCATCTCCTCGGCCAGCGCGGCGTAGCGCAGAATATGGCGCTGGGAAGCTTCCAGCAGGATCAGTACCGCCTGATAAAAGGGGTTCTCCGGTTGCCGGGCGCAGTGCGTTTTGAGCTCGGAGACCAGGGCGCCAAGGCCATGATTCAGCAGCCGTGGATAGTCGATGATGATATGGCCCTGGCCTTTATCGGTCTGGTTCACGCTAAATATCTGGGTGTCGACGGCGGCCTTGACCTCTTCGGTCATCTGGCCGTTGATGAAATCTTTCATTGAACGCTTTTCCCAGTAGGGGTACAGCGTTTCGCGGTAGATTTGCTTATCTTCTTCGCTTATCGCGAAGCGGTCCTGTGGGCGGGTCGGGAAGGCGTCGAGCTCGTTGAGCAGCCAGTAGGGGTCCATCTCGGGCGACATAATCCCTGCCCGCGGTTTGACGGTGCGGTTGCCGGCGATCAGTTCATCCTCACGAATCGAAATCATCACCTTATCGAGGATCCACGCGGTGGCTTTCGCCCGGCGGATAATCACCGGCTCGCCCTCCGTCTGCCGATGGCTGGCAGTGTAGAGTAATGCACGCTCAAGGGAGATTTCGCGCGGCTGGGCGAACAGGCTGGCTTTCAGGCGTTGGGTACGATTCGTCATGATAAACTCCATGTTGTGGCGAAGGGCGCGAAGGCGCCCTTTTAAGGCTTCAGGCGCTCTGGGAAAGGTGGCTGTCTATCTTGTTCATGATGGCGTCGGCGCGCTTGACCGCATCGCTGATATTGACGCGCACGATAGTTTTCCCGGCAAAACGCTCTTCGAATTTGATGCCGATATCTTTGGTCAGAATGACCATATCGGCGGCGGCAATCTCCTCCGCCGTCAGTTCGTTTTCAATGCCAATGGAACCCTGCGTTTCAACCTTGACCTGCCAGCCTTTGGCTTTGGCGGCGCTTTCCAGCGATTCAGCGGCCATGTAGGTGTGAGCCACGCCCGACGGGCAGGCGGTGACAGCGATAATGTGGGTCATAATCTGTTCCTTCCAGTCTGTTAGTTAATTTCGAAATCAAGGTCTAGTTCATCGTCAGTGGCGACGTTAGTGGGTTTCTTTTTGGCGAAGGCTTTCAGCAGGATGACGCAGGCAGCGCTGACGCAGGCGCCGACCAGCAGCGCGGCAACAAACCCGAGCTTGCCCTGGACCACCGGCAGCACGATAAGCCCGCCCCAGCCGGCGTAACACTGGGCGCCCATCAGCGCGGCGGTGACGCAGCCGCTGGCGGCGCCAATCATATTGGCCGGAATGACGCGCAGCGGATCCGCGGCGGCAAAGGGAATCGCCCCTTCGGTCACGCCGACACAGCCCATCACCAGCGCGGCTTTGCCGGTTTCCCGCTCTTCGGCAGTGAAATATTTGCGGCCAATCAGCGTCGCCAGCCCCATGCCCAGCGGCGGTACGGCGATACCGACGGCGGCGATAGCCACCACGCTGTAGACGCCCTGCGAAACGCAAATCAGCATGAAGGCGTAGGCAACTTTGTTCACCGGGCCGCCCATATCAAAGGCCAGCATCAGACCCATAATGATGGCCAGCACCACGATGCTGCCCTCGCGCATCCCCTGCAGCCAGCCGGTCAGGTTAGCGGTCAGCGCGCCAACCGGCTCGCCAAGCCCCCACATCATGATCCCGGCGGTGATAAAGGTGCCGACGATGGGAATGATGAAAATCGGCATCACCGAGCGCAGAACTTTATGTACGGGGATTTTTTTCAGGTAATAGACCACCAGGCCGCCAATCATGCCGGCGATCAGCGCGCCGAAGAACCCAGCGCCAAAACTGTTGCCCACCCAGGCGCCGATGGCGCAGGGGGCCAGCGCGGCGCGGTCAGAAATGGAGTAGCCGATGTAGGCGGCGAGAAAGGGCACCATCAACGTCAGCCCGGCGACGCCGATATCAAAGAGTTTCTTCAGGTTGGGGTCGGAGGCAGCATCGGGTACCGCGCCTTTGCCATACAACATGACGGACACCGCCAGCAGGATCCCGCCGGAGACCACGAAGGGGATCATATGTGACACGCCGGTCATCAGATGCTGGCGGGTATTTTTTAGTATTTGCACCAGTTCGTTCATTGCTTGCTCCTGAGCGCTGTAGGGCCCGTGACAGTATGGATGGCTCAACATTAGAAAAAGGGCGTCGCATAAAACAGTAGAGAAAAAGTGCATTTACTGGATATTTGTAAGATGAGAAAAGAATTGCGATCCACCTCAAATCTTAGTGATGACAGGAGATATGAGCGCTAACAGGGTGGAATTGTGATGGCGGGCATAAAAAAATATTGTGTGTACAATAGTCCAGTAATTGCCAGTTTTATCACCTAGTGCCTGGGGCTGTCTTTTATTACTTTTTGAGGAAATAATGGATTGCTCTGGAGGAAGGCGATGGCTCTGGTCATTGAATTTACATGTGATTTGCCCAACGGCGTGCATGCGCGTCCGGCCAGTCTGGTCGAAACGCTGTGTAACCGTTTTTCATCAGCGATTGAGTGGCGGAACTTGCGCCGCGGGACCGGCGGAAATGCCAAAAGCGCGCTGGCGATTATCGGCAGCAATACCCTGAAGGGCGACGCCTGCCAGCTGCTTATCAGCGGCGAAGATGAAGCTGAGGCATTCGCCGCGATAACGGCCTTTATGCGCGATGAGTTTCCTCACTGTGACGCGCCGCTGCCCGCTGCGCCAACGCTGGATGTCCAGCCGGTGCCAGAGTCGCTTTCGCGGCTGAACCCGACGCTGTTTCATGCCCACCCGGTGTGCGCCGGCAGCGCGGGAGGGACGCTGGTTCATCTCAAATCACGCGATCTGCACGAGCTGGGCGAACTGCCCGTCGCCGTCAGTCCCGAACAGGAGCAGGCGGCGCTGGATAATGGCCTGCGCCTGCTGGTGAAAGATATCGAGCTGCGGCTGCTGGACAATGACGGCACCGCCAGCGCGATCCTGGAAGCTCACCGTTCGCTGGCGACGGATGCCTCGCTGCGCCAGCACCTGCTTGGTGGCATCCTCACCGGCCTCAGTTGCGCCCAGGCGATTGTCGCCACCGGCGACCACTTCTGCGCCCAGTTCCGCGACTCCGGCAACAGCTATCTGCAGGAGCGGGTACTGGATGTACGCGACGTTTGCTTCCAGCTGTTACAGCATATCTACGGCGAAGCTCGTTTCCCGGCGCCGGGCCAGCTGCGGGAAGCGGCCATTTGCCTTGCCGACGAGTTGACCCCCAGCCAGTTTCTGGAACTGGATAAAACGCATCTCAAAGGACTGCTGCTGCGCAGCGGCGGCACCACCTCGCATACCGTGATTCTGGCACGCTCATTCAATATCCCTACTCTGGTGGGCGTGGATTTAGCCGCGCTGCTGCCGTGGGTGGATACGCAGGTGCAGATTGACGGCAACGCCGGGCTGTTGGTGGTGGATCCGAGTCCGGCGGTAGCGCGCTACTATCAGCAGGAGGCCTGGCTACAGGCGCAAATCCGGCAACAGCAGCAGGTATGGCTGGATAAAGCCGGGCAGACGCAAGACGGTATCCGCGTGGAAATCGCCGCCAATATCGCCCATTCGGTGGAAGCGGTGGCGGCATTCAACCAGGGCGCGCAGTCGGTAGGGTTGTTCCGCACTGAAATGCTGTATATGGATCGCCCGAGCGCGCCGTCGGAAGATGAGCTGTACAACATCTTCTGCCAGGCGCTGGAACCCGCTGCCGGGCGCAGCATTATCGTGCGGACTATGGATATCGGCGGCGATAAGCCAGTGGCCTATCTCAACATCCCTGCGGAAAACAATCCGTTCCTCGGCTACCGCGCGGTGCGCATTTATGAAGAGTATCAGGCGCTGTTTCACACTCAGCTACGGGCGATTTTACGCGCCTCGGCACACGGCTCGCTGAAGATTATGATCCCCATGATTTCATCAATGGAAGAGATCCTGTGGGTGAAAGAGCGACTGGCGGAGGCCAAACAGTCGCTGCGCGTCGAGCAGATCCCGTTTGATGAAAAGATCCCGCTCGGGATCATGCTGGAAGTGCCGTCGGTGATGTTTATCATCGATCAGTGCTGTGAAGAGGTGGATTTCTTTAGCATCGGCAGCAACGACTTAACGCAGTATCTGCTGGCGGTGGATCGCGATAACGCGAAAGTGACGCGCCACTACAACAGCCTGAATCCGGCCTTCCTGCGCGCGCTGGACTATGCCGTGCAGGCGGTGCATCGGCAGGGGAAATGGATTGGTCTGTGCGGCGAACTGGGGGCCAAAGGATCGGTGCTACCGCTGCTGGTAGGCCTCGGTTTAGATGAATTGAGCATGAGCGCACCGGCGATCCCGGCAACCAAATCGCGCCTGGCCCAGCTGGACAGCCGCGCCTGCCGCCAACTGCTGAATCAGGCCATGCAGTGCCGTACCTCACTGGAAGTGGAGCATCTGCTGGCCCAGTTCCGCATGCGTCAGCAGGATGTCCCGCTGGTGAGCGCCGAGTGCATTACGCTGAATAGCGACTGGCGCAGTAAGGAGGAGGTGCTGAAAGGGATGACGGATAATCTGCTATTGGCCGGCCGCTGTCGCTATCCGCGTAAGCTGGAGGCCGACCTGTGGGCTCGCGAGGCGGTGTTCTCCACTGGTCTGGGCTTTAGCTTCGCCATTCCGCACAGTAAATCCGAGCATATTGAGCAGTCGACTATCAGCGTCGCGCGGCTTGCGCAGCCGGTGATATGGGGCGATGAAGAGGCGCAGTTTGTGATTATGCTGACGCTGAATAAGCACTCGGCGGGCGATCAGCATATGCGTATCTTCTCGCGGCTGGCGCGGCGCATTATGCACGCGGAGTTCCGTCAATCTCTGGTATCCGCGGAGAGCAGCGAGGATATTGCCGACCTGCTGCGCCGCGAGCTGGAACTGTAATTGTCTCTCCGGCCAGCGCCGCTGGCCGGAGAGCGAGCTATAAATCCAGCACTAACCGGCCGCCTTTAGCGCGCGAGCAGCAGATCAGCATACTCTGCTGGCTGGCTTTCTCTTCCTCGCTGTAATACTGATCGCGGTGGTCGGCTTCCCCCTCCAGAATCATCGTTTCGCAGGTGCCGCACACCCCTTCTCGGCACAGGCATTCGACCTTTGCCGCTTTGTTATTCTCGATCACCTGCAAAATGGTCATATCCTGCGGCACGGTAAATTCGCGTCCGGAACGCGCCAGCACCAGGGTAAATGCCTCTCCGCTTTTATCCTCAAGGATAAACTGCTCAAAGTGCAGCTGGCTGGCGGGCACCTGATGGCGTTCGGCGGCGGCTTTCACCGCCTCGTTAAGCGCTGCCGGGCCGCAGGTATAGATGTGGGTGCCGGGTTCGATATCGGCGAACAGGCGCGACAGGTCGAGACGGCTGCCGAGCGCTGATACATGAACATTGACCCGATCGCGCCACGGCGCGGCGCTGAGCGCATCGACGAAAGCATTATTGTCGGCGTCGTGGAAACAGTAGTGCAGCTGCCAGTCAGCCTGCTGCTGTTCCAGTTCAGGAATATGCGCTAAAAACGGCGTAATGCCGATGCCGCCGGCGATCAGCAGATGTTTTCGCGCCTGCGGTTCGATGGCGAACAGGTTGTTGGGGGTGGACACCGTCAGGGTATCGCCCGGTCGCACCTGCTGATGCATAAAACGCGACCCGCCTTTAGAAGGCGACTCAAGACGCACCGCAATCTGCCAGCTGGTGGTATCCAGCGGTGAGCTCATGAGCGAATAGGCATTGCTGTAACGCTGCTCGCCATCCTGCATCTGGACGATAATATGGCTACCGCCGCTGAATGCCGGCAGCGGGGCGCCGGTCGGCGACACCAGCGTAAAACGCTTCACAAGAGGGGTGATCTGTTCAACATCGCGAACGACCGCCTCAAACATTTGATAATCAGACATCGCTGAACTCCATCAAAAAATCCCGGCGTGGCTAGCGCCATCGCCGGGAGAGCACATTTACAACCCCTGGCAGAGATACTTCATCTCCAGGTAATCTTCGATTCCGTGTTCCGAGCCTTCGCGGCCAAGACCCGACTGTTTCACTCCGCCAAATGGCGCGACTTCGTTGGAAATCAGTCCGGTATTGATGCCGACCATGCCGTATTCCAGCTGCTCGGAGACGCGCCAGATACGGGCGGCATCGTTGCTGTAAAAATAGGAGGCGAGGCCGTAGATGGTGTTATTCGCCTGCTCGATGACCTGCTGCTCATCGTCAAATTTCACCAAAGCAGCCACCGGGCCGAAAATCTCTTCCTGCAGCAGCAGTGACCCCGGCTGTACGTCGCCGATCACCGTAGGGGTGAAGAAATTACCGCCCAGCGGATGCGCTTTACCGCCAGTTAACAGCGTGGCGCCGCGGCTCAGGGCGTCGTCGAGCAGGGACTGCACTTTGCGCCCGGCGTCGGCGTTGATCAGCGGGCCAATCTGTACATCGGACTCGCTGCCATCGCCCACTTTCAGGGCGGCGACGCGAGCGACGAATTTATCGCAGAATTGGTCGTAGATGGCGCGATGAATATAGAAGCGGTTGACGCAGACGCAGGTTTGTCCGGCGTTACGGAACTTGGCGATCAGCGCGCCCTCGACCGCTTTATCGATATCGGCGTCGTCAAAGACGATAAACGGCGCGTTACCGCCGAGCTCTAAAGAGAGCTTTTTGATGGATTCCGCGCACTGGCGCATCAGCACGCGGCCAACTTCGGTCGAACCGGTAAAGGAGAGCTTACGCACCCGCTCATCGCCGGTGAACACCGCGCCAATCTCTCGCGACTGGCCGGTAACGACGTTAATGACGCCCTGCGGGATCCCGGCCTGATTCGCCAGCTCAGCCATCGCCAGCGCGGTAAACGGCGTTTCGTTAGCCGGCTTAATCACCATCGTACAACCCGCGGCCAGCGCCGGGCCGGCCTTCCGGGTGATCATCGCCGCCGGGAAGTTCCACGGGGTGATCGCCGCGCAGACGCCTACCCCCTGGCGGATCACCATCAGGCGTTTATCGGCGCCGGGGGAGGGGATTATCTCGCCGTTGGCGCGTTTCCCTTGTTCGGCAAACCACTCGATAAACGAGGCGGCATAGGCGATTTCGCCTTCCGCTTCCGCCAGCGGCTTGCCCTGCTCGGCGGTCATTATCTGCGCCAGCGCGGTTTTGTTTTCGAGGATCAGGCGGTGCCAGTTTTTCAATAGCGCGGCGCGCTGAGCGGCGGTTAATGCGCGCCAGTCCGGCAGCGCGGCCGCGGCGGCATCCACTGCCTGTTGCGCTTCCGCACGCCCCATATTGGGGATCTGGCCGAGCGTCGCGCCGGTGGAA
>NZ_JAGRQY010000113.1:0-32196 GCF_018223905.1 Klebsiella sp. 28 | reverse complement strand
GGGATGCAGCGTCCGCAAAGCGCATAAAAAAACCGGCCAAAGGCCGGTTTTTTTATTAAGCACGCTTACTCGACGGGCTGTGGGCGAGTCGGTTCAGCGGTGGCTTTATGGGTCGCGCTATGACCACCGGCGGCGCCTTTACCTTCAAAGGCGAACGGCGGGCGCACCCAGGTGCTGTGACGCGGTGCTTCCGGGACATAGTCCGGAGCTGGCGCACGGGTCATTGGCGCGGTGGCATGGCGATGACCCGCCACTACGACCGGCTTGCTCACCGGGGGCTCGGCTTTGACCGGTTCGGCAGGGGCCGCTTCGGTCACTGGCGCTTGCTCCACGGTTTCTGCGACCGGGGCGATAGTTTCCACTGGCGCTGCAACGACAGGCGTCGTTTCCACCGCTTCAGGTTCTACCACCACCGGCTCGGCGTCGAGCGTCACTGGCGCGATAGCCTGAGGCGCTTCGACAGCCGGTGCTTCGGTGACCGGCTCCTGAGGCGCTGGCTCGACGACTACCGGCTCAGCGGTTACTGGTTCCATGGTAGCCGGCTCGACGGTGACCGGCGCAGCGGTAACGGTTTCAACGACGGCGACCGGGGCCGCTACGGCCTCGACAGTTTTCGCGACGCTGGCGTCCTGAACCTGAACCTCTTCCGGCTGCTGATCCTGCGGACGAACCACCGGGTAGCGGATCCAGACTTTACCGGAAGCCATCTCCGGCGATGCGCAGGCTACGGTCAGCGGCATAGGCGACTGGGTCGGATAGCGTTCGTCACGATAGCGACGACGACGCTGACCGCTGACGCGCAGGTGACGCGGGGAGCGACGTGAGCGACGCGGCATACCGTTCGCTTCACGGGATTCGCCATTTTCGTCCTGGTCCGCCACGCTCTCCACCCCTGCCGGCAGCTCGGCTTTCACCGGCTCGCTGTGCGGAGCGATAACTTCAGCCACTACGGCTTCTGGCACGATCTCGGCAACTGGCTCGACGACAGCGGACTCAACGCGCACTTTCTGTGCCAGCTGGCGCGGTTTACGACGCGGCAGAGTTTGTACACGCTCTTCCTGCTCCGTCTCCTGCACAACCGGCTCTTCGCGAGTCTGAGCTTTGGCTTCCTGCTGCGCCTGACGTTTGTCGTCACTGCGGCGGCGGGTGCGTTCGCGGCGCGGCTGCTGCTCGTCACGGGATTTCGCTTTCTCCGCGTCGTCGCCTGAGGTTTGGCGAACATCACGGGCTTCCACGTTCTGCGACGGCTTCTCGCGACGGTTGCGACGGTTCTCTTCACGCGATTCGCGCGGTTCACGGCCCTCGGCATTGTCCGCACGGGTGTCGCGATTGTCACGGTTATCGCGGTTGTCACGATTGTCGCGGTTATCACGGCGGTCGTTGCGGTCGCGGCGGTTGTTGGCGCGCGGTTTACGACGCTCCTGCTGACGCTCCGGTTTTTCTTCCGCTTTCTTCTCGACCTGAACTTCAGCCGGTTTGGCCTCTTCGGCGCCAGAGAAGATATTCTTCAGCGCGCTGAAGAAGCGTGAGAGCAGGCCAGGCTGCGCCGGTGCGGCGGCCGCGACCGGTGCCGCTGCGGCGACAGGCGCGGCGGCAGGCTCTTCGAGCATCGGGGCTGGCGGCGCATCTGGCATGACAAAAGCGGCCAGGGCCGGCTGTTCCGGACGTTTCCGCTCCGCCGGCTCATCGTCGCCTGGCAGCGCCATTTCTTCTTCATGCAGCTTCGGCAGCAGATAGCTCAGCGTTGAGGTTTCTTCACCTTTGCGCACGCGCAGGACGGAGTAGTGCGGCGTTTGCATTTCGTCGTTTGGCACGATAATAACGCGCACATCGCCCTGACGGGATTCGATAGCGCTCACTGCGGCACGTTTTTCGTTCAGCAGATAGGAGGCGATCGGTACCGGAACAATGGCGTGGACTTCTTTGGTATTCTCTTTCAGCGCTTCTTCTTCGATCAGACGCAGAATAGAGAGCGACAGCGATTCGTTATCACGCACGGTGCCGGTGCCGGAGCAGCGCGGGCAGACGTGGTGGCTGGACTCGCCCAGCGACGGGCTCAGGCGCTGACGGGACATCTCCAGCAGGCCGAAGCGCGAAATATGGCTGATCTGAATGCGCGCCCGGTCCTGACGGACGGCTTCGCGCAGACGATTCTCCACGGCGCGCTGGTGGCGAACCGGGGTCATATCGATGAAGTCGATAACGATCAGGCCGCCGAGGTCGCGCAGACGCAGCTGGCGGGCAATTTCGTCAGCCGCTTCGAGGTTGGTATTGAAGGCTGTCTCTTCGATATCGCCGCCGCGGGTGGCGCGGGCGGAGTTGATATCGATCGCGGTCAGCGCTTCGGTGCTATCGATAACGATAGACCCGCCGGAAGGCAGGCGCACTTCGCGCTGGAAGGCGGACTCAATTTGCGATTCGATCTGATAATGGCTGAACAGCGGGATTTCACCGGTGTACAGTTTGATTTTGCTGCTGAAATCCGGACGACCCAGCGCGGCGATATGCTGGCGCGCCAGCTCAAGCACTTTCGGGTTATCGATCAGGATTTCGCCGATGTCCTGGCGCAGGTAGTCACGGAAGGCGCGGACAATGACGTTGCTTTCCTGGTGGATCAGGAACGGCGCCGGACGGCTTTCCGCGGCTTTCTGAATCGCTTCCCAGTGCTTCAGGCGGAAGCTAAGGTCCCACTGCAGGGCTTCGGCGGATTTGCCGACGCCAGCGGTGCGAACGATCAGGCCCATGCCGTCCGGAAGCTCCAGGCTCGCCAGCGCTTCTTTCAGTTCGGTACGGTCGTCGCCCTCGATACGGCGGGAAATTCCCCCGGCGCGCGGGTTGTTCGGCATCAGTACCAGATAGCTGCCCGCCAGGCTGATAAAGGTGGTGAGCGCAGCGCCTTTGTTGCCGCGTTCTTCTTTATCAATCTGCACGATAACTTCCTGACCTTCCCGCAGTACGTCTTTGATATTAGGACGACCATGCGCATTGTAGTTGGCGGGGAAGTATTCGCGGGCGATTTCTTTGAGGGGGAGGAAACCATGACGCTCGGCGCCGTAATCAACAAACGCGGCTTCAAGGCTGGGTTCAATGCGGGTGATTTTGCCTTTGTAGATGTTCGCTTTTTTCTGTTCGTGCCCGGGGCTTTCGATATCCAGGTCGTACAGGCGCTGCCCATCAACAAGGGCGACGCGCAACTCTTCCTGCTGAGTTGCGTTGATTAACATTCTTTTCATCGTAACTTACTCATTATTCTTACATTGACGACTAAGCTGCGGGCAGAGTAATGCCTTTCCGGGGGAAAACCGATGGCCTCGTGTCTGGTTCACGTCGCCAACCTCACGGTTGTCGCGCGCTTAAGAGGCGCAGAGTGTCGGTCGCCTGTGTTTCAAACGGAAACACAGCGCAATTATTCAGGGGAACAGCCTGGGATGTATCACCAGAGAATATTCCATTTATACTCGTCGTCTTTCGCGTTGCAGGCATGGTGGCTTAACCTGCTCACCTCGATCTGGCGATCCAGATGAGCTCCCGGGAGTCCCGGAGTTGACGCCTTCCTGCGACTTGAAATCCATAGAGCCTGTACCGGTAAGGACTGCAACCCGCAGCCCGCTAACTGTCTGAAAGATCACAACGTCTTACGCCATTGCTGCGTGGGCGATCGGTCAGACAAAATTGGTCATTCCGCTAATGTCTTGTTCTAACAAGATGCAATACGGAAAACGGTCTCATTATTCCATTGCTAACCTTGTTATAGCAAGTTGACTTTCACCTTTTATCACCCGGTTACTCACAGTTTTATCACCTGCCCATACAGATTGTTCTAATAACAAACAAAATGGCGGTCAGGTAAACCGTGAAAACAGGATAATGATAAATATAAGCATATAAAAATGAGTGGCGCTAATGCGTCCGGCTATTTAGAATCGCGCACCATGAAAACTGAGACCCCAACCGTAAAAATGGTTGCCATTGCTGCTGATGAAGCGGGGCAACGTATCGACAACTTTTTGCGTACGCAATTGAAAGGCGTACCGAAGAGCATGATTTATCGCATCCTGCGTAAAGGCGAGGTGCGGGTAAACAAAAAGCGCGTGAAGCCGGAGTATAAGCTGGAAGCGGGCGATGAAGTCCGTATCCCGCCGGTACGCGTGGCGGAGCGTGAAGAAGAGGCGGTATCGCCGCACCTGCAGAAAGTGGCCGCGCTCTCTGAGGTGATCCTCTATGAAGACGATCATATTCTGGTGCTCAATAAGCCTTCTGGTACCGCGGTACACGGCGGCAGCGGCCTGAGCTTCGGCGTGATTGAAGGGCTGCGCGCCCTGCGCCCGGAGGCGCGCTTCCTTGAGCTGGTGCATCGTCTCGACCGGGATACCTCTGGCGTGCTGCTGGTGGCGAAAAAGCGCTCAGCGCTGCGTTCGCTGCACGAGCAACTGCGCGATAAAGGCATGCAGAAAGATTATCTGGCGCTGGTGCGCGGCCAGTGGCAGTCGCATACCAAAGTGGTCCAGGCCCCGCTGTTGAAGAATATTCTGCAGAGCGGGGAGCGCATCGTTCGCGTGAGTCAGGAAGGCAAGCCGTCGGAGACGCGCTTTAAAGTGGAAGAGCGTTACGAATTCGCCACGCTGGTGCGCTGCAGCCCGGTCACCGGCCGCACGCATCAGATCCGCGTTCATACCCAGTATGCCGGCCATCCTATCGCCTTTGACGACCGCTATGGCGACCGCGAATTTGACAAGCAACTCACTGGTACCGGCTTAAACCGCCTGTTCCTCCACGCTGCTGCGCTGAAGTTTACCCACCCGGGGAGCGGGGAGGTGATGCGCGTTGAGGCGCCGCTGGATAACCAGCTGAAGCACTGTCTACAGGTGCTACGGAAGAGCAAATAAGTGCAACGGCGGAATCAGTTCCGCCGTTTTTTTACCTCAACCTAACAGCGGGTTGTAATTTTCGCGGCGCAGCATCTGACAGAGCGCGATTAAGGGTAAACCGACCAGGGTGTTCGGGTCGCGGCCTTCCAGCCGTTCGAACAGCGTAATACCTAACCCCTCGCTCTTAAAACTCCCGGCGCACTGCAGCGGGTTCTCTTTACGCACATAGCCTTCGATCTCTTTATCGCTGAGATGGCGGAAGTGGACGTCAAAGGGCTCGCATTCGGTTTGCAGATGGCCGCTGGCAGAGTTGTACAGCGCCAGTCCGGTATAAAAGGTAATGATTGACCCGCTGGCCTTTCTTAACTGCCTGCGGGCATTTTCCTCGGTGTGCGGTTTGCCGGTGATTTCACCGTCCAGTACGCAAACCTGATCGGAGCCTATAATAAGGTGATTAGGGAAGCGTGTGGCCAGACTTTGCGCTTTGGCCTGCGCCAGCCGGGTGACAAGCTGACGTGCGGATTCATCAGGCCGGGGCGTTTCGTCGACGTCAGGCGCGGCACATTCAAACGGTAAACCCAGTTTTTCCAGCAGCATGCGCCGCCAGGGAGAGGTTGACGCGAGGATAAGATCAGACATATTTTTTCATCCACATATAGCGCTTCGCAGAGCATCATCTTAAACTATGCGCCGCAATGTGTGCGAATAAATGGCAAAAGGCAACCTGAGGCTGCCTTTTTCTTTGACTCTATGACATTACAAAGTTAATATGCGCGCCCTATGCAAAAGGTAAAATTACCCCTGACTCTTGATCCGGTACGCACGGCTCAAAAACGCCTTGATTACGAAGGCATCTATGCCCGCGATCAGGTTGAACGTGTAACCGATTCTGTAGTCAGCGTGGACAGCGATGTGGAATGCAGCATGTCGTTCGCTATCGATAACCAGCGTCTCGCCGTTATTACTGGCGATGCAAAGGTAACGGTAACTCTCGAATGCCAGCGTTGCGGGAAACCGTTCTCCCATCACGTCCACACCACGTATTGTTTTAGCCCCGTCAGAAATGACGAACAGGCCGAAGCACTACCGGAAGCGTATGAGCCGATTGAGGTTAACGAATTCGGTGAAATCGACCTGCAGGCAATGGTCGAGGATGAAATTATCCTCTCCCTGCCCGTAGTTCCGGTGCATGATTCTGAACACTGTGAAGTGTCCGACGCGGACATGGTCTTTGGCGAACTGCCTGAAGAGGCACAAAAACCAAACCCATTTGCCGTATTAGCCAGCTTAAAGCGTAAGTAATTGAGGAGTAAGGTCCATGGCCGTACAACAGAATAAACCAACCCGTTCCAAACGTGGCATGCGTCGTTCCCATGACGCGCTGACCGCAGTCACCAGCCTGTCTGTAGACAAAACTTCTGGTGAGAAACACCTGCGTCACCACATCACTGCCGACGGTTTCTACCGCGGTCGCAAGGTTATCGCTAAGTAATCACGCGATACTCGCAGGATTTCCCGTTGCAGGCCATGGCGGGCGTGTGCGTCCCTGGAAACTCGGTTAACCCGGTCGCTGGGGGCATTTATGCCCGGATTGTTGCGTCTGCAGCGTGAATATTCGCGGGTGCCAGCGTGATGAAGCTTAGTGAGGACTCCCCGGGCAACTGGGGAATCACCGAACCGGGCAGCGACGATACCTTGACACGTCTAACCCTGGCGTTAGATGTCATGGGGGGCGATTTCGGCCCATCCGTGACGGTGCCTGCAGCACTGCAGGCACTGAACTCTAATTCGCAACTCACACTTCTTTTAGTCGGCGATCCCGACGCCATCACGCCATTACTCGCCAAAGCTGACTTCGAACAACGTTCGCGTCTGCAGATTATTCCTGCGCAGTCAGTTATTGCCAGTGATGCGCGACCCGCACAGGCTATCCGCAGCAGTCGTGGAAGCTCAATGCGCGTGGCGCTGGAGCTTGTGAAAGAAGGGCGGGCGCAAGCCTGCGTCAGCGCTGGCAACACCGGCGCGCTGATGGGTCTGGCGAAACTGCTGCTCAAACCGATCGAAGGTATTGAGCGGCCGGCGCTGGTGACGGTTTTACCGCACCAGCAGAAGGGCAAAACCGTGGTGCTGGATCTCGGCGCCAACGTCGATTGCGACAGCACGATGCTGGTGCAGTTCGCGGTAATGGGCGCGGTGCTGGCGGAAGAAGTGGTCGGCATTGCCAACCCCCGCGTCGCTTTGTTGAACATCGGCGAAGAAGAGATGAAAGGCCTCGGCAGCATCCGCGATGCTGCCGCAGTGCTCAAAACGCTGCCTTCCCTCAACTACATCGGCTATCTTGAAGCCAATGAGCTGTTGACCGGAAAAACCGATGTGCTGGTTTGTGATGGATTCACGGGCAACGTCACATTAAAAACCATGGAAGGTGTTGTCAGAATGTTCCTTTCACTGCTGAAATCTCAGGGAGAGGGCAAAAAACGGTCGTGGTGGCTGCTGTTACTAAAACGTTGGTTACAAAAAAGCCTGGCGAGGCGATTCAGTCACCTCAACCCCGACCAGTATAATGGCGCCTGTCTGTTAGGATTGCGCGGTTCCGTGATCAAGAGTCATGGTGCTGCCAATCAACGCGCCTTTAGCGTCGCGATAGAGCAGGCAGTGCAGGCGGTGCAGCGGCAGATCCCTCAGCGGATCGCCGCGCGCCTGGAATCTTTATACCCAGCTGGTTTCGAGCTGCCGGAAAGCGACAGTGACGTGAACGCCCGACAGCAAAGCGGGACGAATGGCCACGATTGACGCCGCGGCGGTTGAACGAGGCGGGTATATCACCCAAGAGTGACTGAGCGTACATGTATACGAAGATTATTGGTACCGGCAGCTATCTGCCCGAGCAAGTGCGTACAAACGCCGACCTGGAAAAAATGGTAGAAACCTCTGACGAGTGGATTGTCACCCGCACAGGTATCCGTGAGCGTCGTATTGCCGCAGCGCATGAAACAGTTGCTACGATGGGCTTTGAAGCCGCAAAGCAGGCGCTGGCGATGGCGGGCGTGTCCGCGGAGCAAATTGGTCTGATTATCGTTGCGACCACTTCCGGCACGCACGCGTTTCCGAGTTCTGCATGCCAGATCCAGTCAATGCTGGGCGTTAAGGGTTGCCCGGCGTTTGATGTCGCCGCCGCCTGCGCCGGTTTCACCTATGCGCTAAGCGTCGCCGATCAGTATGTGAAGAACGGCGCGGTAGATTATGCGCTGGTTGTTGGCGCCGATGTGCTGGCGCGCACCTGCGATCCGGCGGATCGCGGAACGATTATTATTTTCGGAGACGGCGCCGGCGCGGTTGTACTGGGCGCCTCCGAAGAGCCGGGCATTATCTCGACGCATCTGCATGCCGACGGCAGCTATGGCGAACTGCTGACCCTGCCGAACGCCGATCGTGTCGATCCGGAAAACCCGATCTATCTGACGATGGCCGGCAACGAAGTCTTCAAAGTGGCGGTGTCACCGAGCTGGCGCACATCGTTGATGAGACGCTGGCAGCGAATAATCTTGAACGTTCAGCGCTGGACTGGCTGGTGCCGCATCAGGCTAACCTGCGTATTATCAGCGCGACGGCGAAGAAACTGGGTATGTCGATGGATAACGTCGTTGTGACCCTCGACCGCCATGGCAACACCTCCGCGGCGTCAGTCCCTTGCGCGCTGGATGAGGCCGTCCGCGATGGCCGTATTCAGCGCGGTCAGCTGATTTTGCTGGAAGCCTTTGGTGGCGGTTTCACCTGGGGTTCCGCGCTGGTTCGTTTTTAGTATGAGGATTTAAACATGACGCAATTCGCATTTGTGTTCCCGGGGCAGGGCTCTCAGGCCGTAGGCATGCTGGCCGAAATGGCTGCCGCCTGGCCGGTCATTGAAGAGACCTTCGGTGAAGCTTCCGCAGCGTTGGGTTACGATCTGTGGGCGCTGACGCAACAGGGCCCGGCAGAAGAACTGAATAAGACCTGGCAGACTCAACCGGCGCTGCTCGCCGCCTCCGTGGCGCTGTACCGCGTCTGGCAACAGCAGGGCGGCAAAGCGCCAGCGCTGCTGGCGGGTCACAGCCTCGGCGAATACNNTGGTTGAGCTGCGTGGTAAATTCATGCAGGAAGCCGTACCGGAAGGTACCGGCGCCATGTCCGCGATTATCGGTCTGGACGACGCCGCTATCGCCAAAGCCTGTGAAGAATCTGCCGAAGGGCAGGTGGTCTCTCCGGTGAACTACAATTCTCCGGGCCAGGTGGTTATCGCCGGGCACAAAGAGGCCGTTGAACGCGCTGGCGCCGCCTGTAAAGCCGCCGGCGCCAAACGCGCGCTGCCGCTGCCGGTGAGCGTGCCGTCCCACTGCGCGCTGATGAAGCCAGCCGCAGAAAAACTGGCGGTAGAGCTGCAGAAAATCACCTTCAACGCGCCGACGATTCCGGTGGTGAATAACGTCGACGTGAAGTGCGAAACCGCGCCGGACGCCATTCGCGACGCGCTGGTGCGCCAGCTGTACAGCCCGGTGCAGTGGACCAAAACCGTTGAGTTTATGGCTACCGAGGGCGTATCGCACCTGTATGAGGTTGGCCCGGGTAAAGTCCTCACCGGCCTGACCAAACGTATTGTTGACACCCTGACCGCTTCCGCGCTTAACGAGCCGGCGGCGATGTCTGCGGCGCTTGAGCAATAAAAGAGGAAAACCATGAGTTTTGAAGGAAAAATCGCGCTGGTTACCGGTGCAAGCCGCGGTATTGGCCGTGCTATCGCTGAAACGCTCGTCGCCCGTGGCGCGAAAGTTATCGGTACTGCGACCAGCGAAAGCGGCGCGCAGGCGATCAGCGACTATTTAGGCGCCAATGGTAAAGGTCTGATGTTGAATGTGACCGACCCGGCATCTATTGAATCTGTTCTGGAAAATGTGCGCGCAGAGTTTGGCGAAGTGGATATCCTGGTGAATAATGCCGGGATCACTCGCGACAATCTGTTAATGCGCATGAAAGATGACGAGTGGAACGATATTATCGAAACCAACCTGTCATCGGTTTTCCGTCTGTCAAAAGCGGTAATGCGCGCTATGATGAAAAAGCGTCATGGACGTATTATCACTATCGGTTCTGTGGTTGGTACCATGGGAAATGCGGGTCAGGCCAACTACGCCGCGGCGAAAGCGGGTCTGATCGGCTTCAGTAAATCACTGGCGCGTGAAGTTGCGTCCCGCGGTATTACTGTAAACGTTGTTGCTCCGGGCTTTATTGAAACGGACATGACGCGTGCGCTGACCGATGAGCAGCGTGCGGGTACGCTGGCGGCAGTTCCTGCGGGGCGCCTTGGCACCCCAAATGAAATCGCCAGCGCGGTTGCATTTTTAGCCTCTGACGAAGCAAGTTACATCACTGGTGAAACGCTGCACGTCAACGGCGGAATGTACATGGTCTGACCGAGATTTGTGCAAAACGTTCAGGAACCGCGCACTTCGCACGGTTCTCTGTGCGGTTTTGTGCGAAAAGATTTGCGTTCTTAGGGCAAACGGCCTCAAAATAGCGCAAAATCGTGGTAAGACCTGCCGGGATTTAGTTGCAAATTTTTCAACATTTTATACACTACGAAAACCATCGCGAAAGCGAGTTTTGATAGGAAATTTAAGAGTATGAGCACTATCGAAGAACGCGTTAAGAAAATTATCGGCGAGCAGCTGGGCGTTAAGCAGGAAGAAGTTACCAACAATGCTTCCTTCGTTGAAGACCTGGGCGCTGATTCTCTTGACACCGTTGAGCTGGTAATGGCTCTGGAAGAAGAGTTTGATACTGAGATTCCGGACGAAGAAGCTGAGAAAATCACCACCGTTCAGGCTGCCATTGATTACATCAACGGCCACCAGGCGTAAGTGAACATCTCCAGGCGGTCATTCGACCGCCTGAGTTTTATCTTTTTATTGTCCCACAAGAATCTATTTTCCCTCCCTGGAGGACAAACGTGTCTAAGCGTCGTGTAGTTGTGACCGGACTGGGCATGTTGTCTCCTGTCGGCAATACCGTAGAGTCTACCTGGAAAGCTCTCCTTGCCGGTCAGAGTGGCATCAGCCTGATCGACCATTTCGATACTAGCGCCTATGCAACGAAATTTGCTGGCTTAGTAAAGGATTTTAACTGTGATGACATTATCTCGCGCAAAGAACAGCGCAAGATGGATGCCTTCATTCAATATGGAATTGTCGCTGGCGTTCAGGCCATGCAGGATTCTGGCCTTGAAGTGACGGAAGAGAATGCAACCCGTATTGGCGCCGCTATCGGCTCCGGTATCGGCGGTCTCGGCTTGATCGAAGAAAACCACAGTTCGCTGGTTAACGGCGGACCGCGCAAGATCAGCCCATTCTTCGTTCCTTCCACAATTGTTAACATGGTGGCCGGACATCTGACCATCATGTTTGGTCTGCGTGGGCCAAGTATCTCTATCGCGACCGCGTGTACTTCAGGCGTGCACAACATCGGCCAGGCCGCGCGCATCATCGCCTATGGCGATGCCGATGCGATGGTGGCAGGCGGCGCGGAAAAAGCCAGTACCCCGCTTGGCGTGGGCGGCTTCGGCGCGGCGCGTGCGCTCTCCACGCGCAATGACAACCCGCAGGCGGCGAGCCGTCCGTGGGATAAAGATCGTGATGGCTTCGTGCTGGGCGACGGCGCGGGTATGGTGGTGCTGGAAGAGTACGAGCATGCCAAAAAACGCGGCGCCAAAATCTACGCCGAGATCGTTGGCTTCGGCATGAGCAGCGATGCTTACCACATGACGTCACCGCCGGAAGATGGCGCGGGCGCCGCGCTGGCAATGGTGAATGCTATTCGCGATGCGGGCATCGAACCGGGCCAGATCGGCTACGTCAACGCCCACGGCACCTCGACGCCGGCCGGCGATAAAGCGGAAGCGCAGGCGGTTAAGTCTGTCTTCGGTGATGCGGCGAGCCGCGTACTGGTGAGCTCTACCAAATCCATGACCGGGCATCTGCTGGGTGCGGCAGGGGCGGTAGAGTCGATTTACTCTATCCTGGCGCTGCGCGATCAGGCGGTTCCGCCGACGATCAACCTCGACAACCCGGATGAAGGCTGCGACCTCGACTTCGTTCCACACGAAGCGCGTCAGGTTTCCGGTATGGAGTACACCCTGTGCAACTCCTTCGGCTTTGGCGGCACTAACGGTTCGCTGATCTTCAAAAAAGTGTGACAGGGCTTGCCCCGGCACTGCTTTAACAAAAGGCCCGTTCGTCGGGCCTTTTTTATTCAGCTTTCTCCCCTTGTTCTCTGCTCTGGGTCCTGACACACTGACCGACCAGTGAAAAGGAGTCCTTTATGTTCTTGATAAACGGCGTTGTACAGGACACGTTGGCAGCGAACGATCGCGCCACCCAGTTTGGCGACGGCTGTTTTACCACCGCCCGCATCCAGCAAGGGCAGGTTGCGCTACTGGACGCCCATCTGCAGCGTTTACAGACAACCTGTGAAAAATTACATATCCCATTTAACGACTGGCTGACGCTGAGCGAAGAGATGCAGCGTCTGGCTCGGCCGCACGCGCAGGGCGTGCTCAAGGTGACTCTCACCCGCGGCGTTGGGGGAAGGGGATACAGTACGGCAGGCTGCGTGTCGCCCACTCGCATTCTCAGCTTCTCGCCATACCCGGCGCATTATGCGCGCTGGCGGGAGGAGGGCATTACTCTGACCCAGAGTCCGGTGCCCCTGGGGCGCAACTCCTGGCTTGCCGGCCTGAAGCACCTTAATCGCCTTGAGCAGGTGCTGATCCGCTCTCATCTTGAGCAGACGGACGCCGATGAGGCGCTGGTCCTTGACAGTGACGGGTGGCTTACGGAATGCTGTGCCGCGAATTTATTCTGGCGTCAGGGACGTGATGTATTTACTCCGCGACTCGATTATGCCGGGGTCAACGGCATTATGCGGCAGCGCTGTATCGCGCAGCTGGCACCATCGACGTTTCGCGTTGTCGAAGTGACAGCGCGTCCCGAGACGTTGCGGGAGGCCGATGAAGTGCTGATCTGCAATGCGCTGATGCCGCTGGTGCCGGTTCGCCGCTGGGAGGAGACCACCTGGTCCTCGCGTGAGCTTTACCATTTTTTAGCCCCTTTGTGTGAGCTGTCTGGTTAGTATGAAGAAAATGTTACGTTTTATCCTGTTGCTGGTCGTGCTGTTGGGCATCGCCGCGGCGGCAGGCATGTGGAAGGTACGCCAGCTGGCGGACAGCAAGCTGCTGATTAAGGAAGAGACCATCTTTACCCTCGAAGCCGGCACCGGCCGGCTGGCGCTGGGCCAGGATCTCTATCGCGAGAAGGTGATCAATCGCCCGCGCGTTTTCCAGTGGCTGCTGCGGGTGGAACCTGAGCTGTCTCACTTCAAGGCCGGGACCTATCGCTTCACGCCGCAAATGACGGTGCGCGAGATGTTGCAGCTGCTGGCCAGCGGCAAAGAGGTGCAGTTTCCGCTGCGCTTTGTCGAAGGCATGCGCGTCAGCGACTACCTGCGCCAGCTGCGCGATGCCCCGTACGTGAAGCACACGCTTGAAGACGATAGCTACGCGACGGTGGCTAAGGCATTAGGTCTTGAGCATGCCGACTGGGTAGAGGGCTGGTTCTGGCCGGATACCTGGATGTACACCGCCAACACCAGCGATATCGCCATCCTCAAGCGCGCGCATCAGAAAATGGTCGCCGAAGTGGCGAAGGTCTGGGAAGGACGGATGGAGAATCTGCCCTATGCCGATCAGAACCAGCTGTTGACCATGGCCTCGATTATTGAAAAAGAGACCGCGGTAGCGGAAGAGCGCGACCGCGTCGCGTCGGTATTTATCAACCGCCTGCGCATCGGTATGCGCTTGCAGACCGATCCGACCGTAATCTACGGGATGGGCGCAGGATATACTGGTAAGTTAACGCGTAAGGATCTCGAGACGCCGACCGCATACAATACTTATACCATCAGCGGTTTGCCGCCGGGCCCTATCGCGGTGCCGGGCGAGGCCTCGCTGAAGGCGGCCGCCCATCCGGCGAAAACGCCATATCTTTATTTCGTCGCCGACGGGAAAGGGGGCCATACGTTTACCACAAACCTGGTCAGTCATAACCGTGCGGTGCAGGATTATCTGAAAGTACTTAAGGAAAAAAATGCGCAGTAACTATATCGTCATCGAGGGGCTGGAGGGCGCCGGGAAGACCACCGCACGTCAACTGGTGGTGGAGACGCTGCAGTCGGCGGGTATTCACGATATGGTGTTTACCCGCGAGCCGGGGGGCACAATCCTTGCCGAAAAACTGCGTAGCCTGGTGCTGGATATCCAGTCCACGGGCGATGAAGTGATTAACGATAAAGCGGAAGTGCTGATGTTTTACGCGGCGCGCGTCCAGTTGGTGGAGACCGTGATTAAGCCCGCGCTGGCCCGCGGCCAGTGGGTGATCGGCGATCGTCACGATCTGTCGACGCAGGCCTATCAGGGCGGCGGCCGGGGAATTGACCGCACGATGCTGGCGACACTGCGCGACGCGGTACTCGGTGATTTTCGCCCCAATCTGACGCTGTATCTCGACGTCACGCCGGAAGTGGGGCTGCAGCGCGCCCGGGCCCGCGGCGAGCTGGATCGCATTGAGCAGGAGTCCATGAACTTTTTCAACCGTACCCGCGCGCGCTATCTTGAGCTGGCCGCCGCCGATCCTTCTATCCGCACGGTTGACGCAACTCAGCCGCTGGATGCCGTGGCGCGCGACATTCGCGCCACGATCGCCCAGTGGATGGCGGAGCAAGCGGCATGAAATGGTATCCGTGGCTGCGCCCCTCGTTCGAGCAACTGGTCGGTAGCTATCAGGCCGGACGAGGCCACCACGCCTTACTGTTACAGTCCCTGAACGGGATGGGCGGCGAGGCGTTGATTTACGCGCTGTGCCGCTTCCTGATGTGCCGCCAGCCCGAAGGACATAAAAGCTGCGGCCACTGCCATAGCTGTCAGCTGATGCAGGCCGGCACGCACCCCGATTACTATGCGCTCAGCCCCGAGAAGGGCAAGAGCGCGCTGGGTATTGACGCGGTGCGCGATGTCAATGAAAAGCTCTATGAACATGCGCGCCTTGGTGGGGCAAAAGTGGTCTGGATTAGCGATGCTGCCTTGCTGACCGATGCCGCCGCCAACGCGTTGCTGAAAACGCTGGAGGAGCCCCCGGAGAATACCTGGTTCTTCCTCGCCTGCGAGGAGCCGGCGCGTCTGCTGACCACTCTGCGCAGCCGCTGTCGCCTGCATCATCTGGCGCCGCCGTCTGAGCCTTATGCTCTGGCCTGGCTGGAGCGTGAGGTGAGCCTGCCGCAGGAGTCATTGTTGACCGCGTTACGCCTGTGCGCCAGCGCGCCGGCTGCGGCGCTCGAACTGTTACAGGAACCGCTGTGGACGGCGCGGCAGCAGTTGTGTCAGGCGCTGGCGGCTACCCTGGCGAGCGGTGACTGGCTGGCGCTGCTGCCGATACTCAATCATGAACAGGCGGCGGTTCGCCTGCACTGGCTGGCGTCGCTGCTGGTCGATGCGCAAAAACGACAGCAGGGGATTACCCTGGTGAGTAACCCTGACGTCTGGCCGCTGCTGGAGCAGCTGGCGCACAGCCTGCCCGCCGCCCGGCTGCAGGCGATTGCCCATGACGTCTGTACCTGCCGCGAGCAATTGCTCAACGTTGTCGGTGTCAACCGCGAACTGCTGCTTACCGAGCGCCTGCTGCGCTGGGAACATTACCTGCAACCTGGGACGGTTTTACCCGTCTCCCACCTCTGAGTGAGACATTATGTTTTTAGTCGACTCCCACTGCCATCTTGATGGTCTGGATTATCAAACTCTACACAAAAACGTCGACGACGTGCTGGCTAAAGCGGCCGCACGCGATGTGAAATTTTGCCTCGCCGTCGCCACGACGCTGCCTGGCTACCGCAGTATGCGCGAACTGGTGGGGACGCGTGACAACGTCGTCTTCTCCTGCGGCGTACACCCATTAAACCAGGACGAGCCCTGGGAGGTAGAGACTCTGCGCGCGCTGGCAGCGGAAGAGGGCGTCGTGGCGATGGGGGAGACCGGTCTGGATTATTTTTATACCCCGGAAACTAAAGCCCAACAGCAAAGCTCGTTCCGCGACCACATTCGTATCGGCCGTGAGCTCAATAAGCCGGTGATCGTCCATACCCGTGACGCGCGTGCCGATACTCTGGCGATTTTGCGCGAAGAAAAGGTGACGGATTGCGGTGGCGTACTACACTGTTTCACTGAGGACAGGGAGACAGCGGGCAAGCTGCTCGATATGGGGTTCTATATCTCGTTTTCCGGTATCGTCACTTTTCGTAACGCCGAGCAGCTGCGTGATGCGGCGCGCTACGTGCCGCTGGATCGCCTGCTGGTTGAAACCGATTCGCCGTACCTGGCGCCGGTCCCCCACCGCGGCAAAGAGAACCAGCCGGCGCTGGTCCGTGACGTTGCCGAGTATATGGCGGTACTGAAGGGGGTGTCGCTTGAGCAGCTGGCTCAGCAGACCACCGACAATTTTGCCACCCTGTTCCACATCGACCCCGCCCGTTTGCAACCTGCTTGATCTGCTTATTATTTTAAGGCTCGTAATTAATAGCCAAAGCGAGTAAAGTTCACCGCCACAAAAGTGGCGGTGAAGGTTTTTTAGCAACATCTGGATACAATTTATGTAAGTTGATGTAAATTTTTACCGGAAGGCTGATTGAAACGTGATAGCCGTCAAACAATCATCCCGTTAATTATTTTACTCTGTGTAATAAATAAAGGGCGCTTAGATGTCCTGTCCACGGCACGGTTCTCCCCCCGGGCCAATGCGTGAAAGCGTAAAAAAGTACCAAATACTCAGGAGCACTCTCAATTATGTTTAAGAATGCATTTGCTAACCTGCAGAAGGTCGGTAAATCGCTGATGCTGCCGGTATCCGTACTGCCTATCGCAGGTATCCTGCTGGGCGTCGGTTCCGCTAACTTCAGCTGGCTGCCAGCCGTGGTCTCCCACGTTATGGCAGAAGCAGGCGGTTCAGTTTTCGCCAATATGCCGCTGATCTTCGCTATCGGTGTGGCCCTCGGCTTCACCAATAACGACGGTGTATCCGCACTGGCTGCAGTCGTGGCTTACGGCATCATGGTGAAAACCATGGCGGTTGTTGCGCCGCTGGTGCTGCATTTACCTGCTGACGAGATTGCGGCAAAACACCTTGCTGATACCGGCGTGCTTGGCGGTATTATCTCCGGTGCTATCGCCGCCTACATGTTCAACCGCTTCTATCGCATCAAGCTGCCAGAATATCTCGGCTTCTTTGCGGGCAAGCGTTTTGTGCCGATTATCTCTGGTCTGGCCGCTATCTTCACCGGCGTGATCCTCTCCTTCATTTGGCCGCCGATCGGCTCCGCGATCCAAACCTTCTCCCAGTGGGCTGCTTATCAGAACCCAGTGGTGGCGTTTGGTATCTACGGTTTCATCGAACGTTGCCTGGTGCCGTTTGGTCTGCATCACATCTGGAACGTTCCTTTCCAGATGCAGATCGGCGAATACACCAACGCGGCTGGTCAGGTGTTCCACGGCGATATCCCGCGCTACATGGCAGGCGACCCGACNNACCCGACGGCGGGCAAACTGTCTGGCGGCTTCCTGTTCAAAATGTATGGTCTGCCGGCAGCGGCTATTGCTATTTGGCACTCTGCTAAACCGGAAAACCGCGCCAAAGTGGGCGGTATCATGATCTCCGCCGCGCTGACCTCGTTCCTGACCGGTATCACCGAGCCGATCGAGTTCTCGTTCATGTTCGTGGCGCCGATCCTGTACGTTATCCATGCCATTCTGGCGGGCCTGGCGTTCCCGATCTGTATCCTGCTGGGTATGCGTGACGGTACCTCGTTCTCTCACGGCCTGATCGACTTTATCGTGCTGTCCGGTAACAGCAGCAAGCTGTGGCTGTTCCCGATTGTTGGTATCTGCTATGCGATCGTGTACTACGTCATTTTCCGTGTGCTGATTAAAGCCCTGGATCTGAAAACACCGGGTCGTGAAGACACCACCGAAGAGAGCAAAGCTGGCGCCACCAGCGAGATGGCTCCGGCTCTGGTCGCCGCTTTCGGCGGTAAAGAGAACATCACCAACCTCGACGCATGTATTACTCGTCTGCGTGTTAGCGTGGCGGATGTAGCGAAAGTTGACCAGGCTGGCCTGAAAAAACTGGGCGCCGCTGGCGTGGTAGTGGCAGGTTCTGGCGTACAGGCCATCTTCGGTACCAAGTCCGATAACCTGAAAACTGAAATGGATGAGTACATCCGTAACAGTTAAGACGTAGTATCGGGGAGACTAAGGCAGCCAACTGGCTGCCTTTTTTATGCGCTAAAGTCGGTGCCCCACAAGCGATAACCCTGAAAACAGTCCGCCATATGCTTATTCCCTCAGCAGCTAAGTCTATAGTTGAATAAGAAAAAGAGCTTTCAGGTTGAAAGAGAGGGAGAATGTCGCTCATACTCTTAGCGGAACCTGTGCGTCCGCGTTTATCTGCAGAAGCAGGCCAGCGCACGGGATAAAACTTATAAGGAATCAGTCATGGCAGAAGAAACGATTTTCAGCAAAATCATTCGCCGGGAGATCCCGTCGGATATTGTCTATCAGGATGAGCTTGTGACCGCTTTTCGCGACATCTCCCCGCAGGCGCCCACCCATATTCTGATTGTCCCGAATGTTCTGATTCCTACCGTAAATGACGTCACCGCTGAACATGAGCTGGCGCTGGGCCGGATGATGACCGTCGCGGCGAAGATCGCCCGCGATGAAGGTCTTGCCGACGATGGCTATCGGTTGATCGTCAACTGCAACCGCCACGGCGGCCAGGAAGTGTACCATATCCATATGCATCTGCTGGGCGGTCGTCCGCTTGGCCCGATGCTGGCGCACAAAGGCTAACGTCATGCTCAGGACCCTTTTGGGCGCGTGTCTGGCGGCGGGGCTACTCGCCGGGTGTAGTTCACATCCGGAGATCCCGGTTTCTGACCAGCAGGCGCTGGTGATGGAGTCGAGCGTGCTGGCGGCGGGGATCAGCGCCAGCGAGCCTGCCGTCGTGGCGACAGAGATTCAGGCTACCGCCTCCTCAACGCTATATAACGAGCGCCAGCAGCCGGTTACCGTGCACTATCGTTTTTTCTGGTATGACGCCCGAGGGCTGGAGATGCATCCGCTGGACGCGCCGCGCACCATCGTGGTACCGGCCCGCTCCTCGGTCACGTTATATGGCAGCGCCAATATCCTGGGGGCGCATAAGGCCCGCCTTTATCTTTATCTGTAAGGGGTAATTATAATGATGAAAATGTGTCGCTATGCGTTAATCACAGCACTGGCGATATTCCTCGCAGGCTGTGCGGGGTTGCGGGAGCAGCCCGCGCCGGTAGAAGAGGCCAAACCGCAGCCGCAGCAGCCTGCGCAGCCGCAGCCCACGGTGCCGACCGTACCGGCGGTGCCCTCTGTCCCGGCGCAGCCTGGGCCGATTGAGCATCAGGATCAGCAGTCGGGTCAGCCGGCGCCGCGCGTGCGTCATTATGACTGGAACGGCGCGGTTCAGCCGCTGGTGGGGCAGATGCTGCAGGCGAGTGGGGTCAATGCCGGCAGTATTCTGCTGGTTGACAGCGTGAACAACCGCACCAACGGTTCGCTGAATGCTGGAGAAGCCACCACTGCGCTACGTAGTGCGCTGGCCGGTAACGGCAAATTTACCCTGGTATCGGCGCAGCAGCTGGCGGTCGCCAAGCAGCAGCTGGGCCTGTCGCCGCAGGACAGCCTTGGCAGCCGCAGCAAAGCCATGGGCATCGCCCGCAACGTGGGCGCGCAGTATGTGCTTTACTCCAATGCCACCGGCAACGTCAACGCGCCTGAGCTGAAAATGCAGCTCATGCTGGTGCAAACCGGTGAGATAATCTGGTCAGGTAAAGGTGCTGTTCAGCAACAATAAGCTAACGCGCGACGAGCTCTTGTCGCGCTTCTTTCCCCATTATCATCCTGTCGCCTCGCTGAGCCAGAGTGGCCTCAGCGGCGGCAGTGTGATTATCAGCGACGGCGACCGGCGGCACGTGCTGCGTCAGCCGCACGATCCGTCTGCCGCCACTTACCATTTTCGCCGTCAGTATCACGCACTCCGCCGACTGCCTGCCAGGCTGGCGCCAACCCCGCTGTTTTACTCACCCTGCTGGATGGTGGTGGAGTATTGCGCAGGGGAGGTGAAAAGCGAGTTACCGGCCTCCCCGCAGCTGTCAGGCTTATTGTATGATTTGCATCAGCAACCGCGGTTTGGCTGGCGGGTTAGCCTCACACCACTGCTGGCCCAGTACTGGCAGAGGTGCGATCCGGCGCGGCGCAAGCCGCGTTGGCTGCGCTGGCATCAGCGGCTGCGCCGCCAGGGCGAGCCCCGTCCCCTGCGGCTGGCGCCGCTGCACATGGACGTCCATGCCGGCAATATTATTCATAATGAGTCCGGCCTGAGGCTGATCGACTGGGAATATGCCGGCGATGGCGATATCGCGCTGGAGCTGGCCGCGGTGTGGATCACGCCTGGCGAGCGCCGTCGGCTGGTAGAAGCGTATGCCCGGCGGGCGGCCATCGACGCGCAGCTGCTTTGGCGGCAGGTTGCACTCTGGCGCCCGTGGGTACTGCTGCTGATGGCGGGCTGGTATGAAATGCGCTGGCGGCAGAGCGGGGACCGGCAATTTATCACGCTGGCAGATGAAATATGGTGTCAGTTAGACAACGAACGTAAAGGATAAGAGAGGTCAGTGTGGGCCCAGTGATGTTGGATGTCGAAGGGTATGAGCTGGATGCGGAAGAGCGAGAGATTCTGGCGCATCCGCTGGTGGGAGGGTTGATCCTCTTTACCCGAAATTATCACGATCCGGCGCAGCTGCGCGAGCTGGTGCGCCAGATCCGCGACGCCTCCCGGAACCATCTGGTGGTGGCGGTCGATCAGGAAGGGGGGCGGGTTCAGCGTTTCCGCGAAGGGTTTACCCGTTTACCGGCGGCCCAGTCTTTCGCCGCGTTGCTGGGGATGGAAGAGGGGGGCAAACTGGCCGCCGAAGCCGGCTGGCTGATGGCCAGCGAAATGATCGCCATGGATATCGATATTAGTTTTGCGCCAGTGCTGGACGTCGGCCATATCAGCGCCGCAATCGGCGAACGTTCTTATCATGAAGATCCGCAGAAAGCGCTGACGATGGCGCGTCACTTCATTGACGGGATGCACGCCGCGGGCATGAAAACCACCGGCAAACACTTCCCGGGTCACGGGGCGGTGACTGCCGATTCGCACAAAGAGACGCCGTTCGATCCGCGGGCGGCATCGGTTATCCGCGACCATGATATGGCGGTGTTCAAAAGCCTTATCGCCGAGCAGCGTCTGGACGCCATTATGCCGGCGCATGTGATTTACCCGGAGCTCGATCCGCGTCCGGCCAGCGGCTCGGCGTACTGGCTGAAAACGGTGCTGCGCGGCGAACTGGGCTTTGACGGGGTGATTTTCTCCGACGATCTGTCGATGGAAGGGGCGGCGATCATGGGCAGCTATGCCGAACGCGGTCAGGCATCGCTCGACGCCGGTTGCGATATGATCCTCGTCTGCAATAATCGTAAAGGCGCGGTCAGTGTGCTGGATAACCTGTCGCCGATCAAAGCAGAGCGTGTTACGAAATTGTATCATAAAGGTTCCTTTTCCCGTCAGGAGTTAAGGGATTCAGCCCGTTGGAAAACGGTGAGTGCCCAGCTGGAGCAGCTTCATGCGCGCTGGCAAGAGGCGAAGTCCGCGTAACGCTCTACGGGGCGTTGTTGTCTGGTGAGGATGCGATGATTATCTATTTACACGGTTTTGACTCGAACAGCCCCGGTAACCATGAGAAGGTGATGCAGCTGCAGTTTATCGACCCGGACGTGCGGTTGATTAGCTACAGCACGCGGCATCCCAAGCACGATATGCAGCATTTGCTGAAAGAGGTCGATAAAATGCTGCAGCTCACTGCCGATGACCGGCCGCTGATCTGCGGCGTCGGCCTTGGCGGCTACTGGGCGGAGCGGATTGGTTTTCTGTGCGATATCCGCCAGGCGGTGTTCAATCCAAACCTGTTTCCGCATGAGAACATGGAAGGCAAAATCGACCGACCGGAAGAGTATGCTGACATCGCCACCAAGTGCGTGACCAACTTCCGCGAGAAGAACCGCGATCGCTGCCTGGTGGTGCTTTCCCGCCAGGACGAGGCGTTGGACAGCCAGCGTTCCGCCGATCTCCTGCACCACTATTATGAAATTATCTGGGATGAAGAGCAGACCCATAAGTTTAAAAATATCTCGCCGCATCTGCAGCGGCTGAAAGCGTTTAAAACCCTCGGCTAACTGCTTTTCCCTTGTTCCCAAACCCGCGTCGGGTTCACCACGCGGGTTTTTTCATGTCTACACTTATTGGTTTCGCTGAAAAAATACGCGACAAAACTTGATGCACATCAATTTTGGTATGACCAATGCACCGTTCATGGTATTCTCGACAGTGCTGAATGGTTTCATTAACGTAACTTGTTGTTAAATAAAGGCTATTTCAATAACTTTTATTTAACAATTGGTTAATAATTTTAGGGGTACACATGACTACGCCATTGAAAAAAATCGTAATTGTGGGTGGCGGCGCTGGCGGACTGGAACTGGCAACTCAGCTGGGGAGAAAGTTAGGGCGCCATAAGAAAGCGAAAATCACCCTGGTGGACCGTAACCACAGCCATCTGTGGAAGCCGCTGCTGCACGAAGTGGCCACCGGTTCTCTGGATGAAGGCGTTGATGCGCTGAGCTATCTGGCCCATGCCCGCAACCACGGTTTCCAGTTCCAGCTGGGCTCGGTGGTTGATATCAACCGCGAAGGGAAAACCATCACCCTCGGCGAGCTGCGCAATGAAAAAGGCGAGCTGCTGGTGGCTGAGCGTAAACTGCCGTACGACACGCTGGTCATGGCGTTGGGCAGTACCTCGAATGACTTTAATACCCCTGGCGTAAAAGAGAACTGCATTTTCCTCGACAACCCGCACCAGGCGCGTCGCTTCCATCAGGAAATGCTCAACCTGTTCCTTAAATACTCTGCTAACCTCGGCGCTAACGGTAAAGTAAATATCGCCATCGTCGGCGGCGGCGCCACCGGCGTGGAGCTCTCCGCTGAGTTGCACAATGCGGTGAAACAGCTGCACAGCTACGGCTACAAAGGGCTGACCAACGAAGCGCTGAACGTCACGCTGGTCGAGGCGGGTGAGCGCATTCTGCCTGCGCTGCCGCCGCGCATTTCCGGGGCAGCGCATAATGAGCTGACTAAGCTGGGCGTACGGGTTCTGACGCAGACCATGGTCACCAGCGCGGATGCGGGCGGCCTGCACACTAAAGATGGCGAATATATTGAGGCGGATCTAATGGTCTGGGCGGCGGGGATCAAAGCGCCAGATTTCATGAAAGAGATTGGCGGCCTCGAAACCAACCGTATCAATCAGCTGGTGGTCGAGCCGACGCTGCAGACTACCCGCGATGCGGATATTTTCGCCATCGGCGACTGCGCCTCCTGCGCCCGTCCGGAAGGCGGCTTTGTGCCTCCGCGGGCCCAGGCGGCGCACCAGATGGCTACCTGCGCGCTGAACAACATCCTGGCGCAGATGAAAGGCAAACCTCTGAAGGCATACACCTATAAAGACCATGGCTCGCTGGTGTCGCTGTCAAATTACTCCACCGTCGGCAGCCTGATGGGTAACCTGATGCGCGGTTCGATGATGGTAGAAGGGCGCATTGCGCGCTTCGTGTACATCTCCCTGTACCGTATGCACCAGATTGCCCTGCATGGTTACTTCAAGACCGGCCTGATGATGCTGGTTGGGCGCATCAACCGCATCATTCGCCCGCGCCTGAAGCTGCACTAATCGCTGTCGCGACCCGGAGGCGCGCTCTGAGGGCGCCTCCGGGCTCTTCTGCTGGAACCGCAGAGATCCCGCTCGGAATCCTCTGAATCCCTTTGATTTGCAGCGAATTCTCGCACTTTTCATCCGCTATCTGATTTGCGCCCTCCCGGCTCCGGTTGCAAAATTGTATCAACAGCAACAAAGGAGGAACTCCCGTGAATAAATCTATGTTGGCGGGTATAGGGATAGGCGTGGCTGCCGCGCTGGGCGTTGCAGCTGTCGCTGGTCTCAACGTGTTGGATCGCGGCCCGCAGTATGCGCAAGTGGTCTCCAGTACACCGATTAAAGAAACCGTGAAAACGCCGCGTCAGGAATGCCGCAATGTCACGGTGACTCATCGTCGTCCGGTACAGGATGAAAACCGCATCGCCGGTTCGGTGTTGGGCGCGGTGGCGGGCGGGGTGATTGGCCACCAGTTTGGCGGCGGTCACGGACGCAGCGTGGCGACGGTCGTAGGTGCGCTGGGCGGCGGCTATGCAGGCAACCAGATCCAGGGCGCGATGCAGGACAACGATACCTACACCACCACCCAGCAGCGCTGCAAAACGGTGTATGACAAATCCGATAAAATGCTCGGCTACGATGTGACCTATAAGATAGGCGATCAGCAGGGGAAAATCCGCATGGATCACGATCCCGGCAGCCAGATCCCGCTGGACAACAACGGCCAGCTGGTCCTGAACAACAAAATCTAAAAACAGATTTGTGTAGTGATTAGCCCCTCAATCGCTCAGGCTGAGGGGCTTTTTTTATCAGAAGGTTAAGGCGTAGTTCAGACCAAAGGTGCGGCCACGACCTTTGTACTCATACAGCGATGAACTGCCGTAGGTTGGGCTGTAGAGCAGCGGCGCGCGCTGGCCCCATATAGTCACATAGTCTTCGTTAAGCAGGTTTTCGATACTGAAGGTCAGTTTCCCCACCGGCAGCGCGTAACTACCGATAAAATCGACGGTGTTATAGCCTTCCAGCTTGTTACCGGCGGCATCGCTGAGGTCAAATACCTGCTGACTCTGCACGCGCAGGCTCCACGGATCCGGCGCCCACCCCACCCAGGCGGTGGCTTTAGACGGCGAGGCGAGGGTGACGTCCCATTTTTGCCAGCGGCCGTCGGTCTGCACCTGGGATTTCAGCACGTTAAAGTTACCGCCGACGCTCCAGTCGCTATCCGGAATAAAGTAGTCGACCGCCCCCTCAACGCCGTAAATACGCCGTTTGTCGGACTGAACGTCGATGGTCATGTCGGTGCGGTTGACGACAATGGTCTTATCCGAGGTCGAGTAATACGCCGCCAGCTGGGTGCGCAGGTTATCGCCGGTGTAGCGCCAGCCCAGCTCATACGAGTTAACTTTGATCCCCTGCAGCGGCGAGTCATCGACGTTGACGCTGGAGATCAGCGGCAGATGACCATTCACCGCAGCGCCATATTTACCGATGCCATAGTATTTACCAGGGTCCGGTAGCTCGACACCCTGCGAGAAGTTAAACCAGGTTTGTTGACGCTCGGTCAGGTGGGCCACGATCCCGGCGTTAAACAGGAAATTGTCATAATCGGTTTTGCCGCCTTTGATGGCGTCGGCGGAGCGCGCTTTGCCGTTGGCGATATCCTGCTGCTGGGCGTAGCCGACAAAGTCGTCGACCCGGTTTTCGGTCCACTGGTAGCGTACCCCGCCGCTGACGGTAAAGATATCGTTCAGATCGTAGCTGGACTGCAGGAATGGCGCGACATTGGAAATACTGTATCCCGGGTAGCGGCCGGTTGTGTAGATCGATTCGTTGTGCAACCCGCCGGAGGCCATCGATTGTGGCAGATCGAAGAACATTTGGTTGGCATTAAAGGTCTCATGATCGGCGTCGAGACCCCAGGTGAGATCCCACCCCGCCAGCGGTTGGCTGTTGAGGGTCAGCTTGGCCCCATACTGATCGGTATCCTGCTGCGACGAGGAGAAGCTACTGACCTGACCTTTCGTGAGCGTCGGGAACGGATAGAAGGTGAGGGACTCATCGCGATAGTACACCTGGCTCACCAGATTCTGGCCGAAAAAGTCGGCATCGGAGTACTGGAGGCTGATCAGATGGCGTTCGGTGCCGGGGATACGGTCGGAATTGAGCCCGTCGGTGGTATACGCTTTGCCGCCGCTGGTGACCGCGGACATGTTCTTCCCGAGCCACAGACCGTAGTCATCATCGCCCTGGCTTTTATAATACTGGGTGACCAGCTGCAGCTGGCGGTTATCATCGATCTCAATCGTCCCCGTCCCCATCACGTCGAGGCGGTCAGAGTGCTGGAGCCCCGTTTGGGTATTATCGAGGATCAGCGCATCGTTATTGCCGTCGTACCAGCCGCCGAAACGCTGATAGGCTACCGACAAGCGGCCGGATGCGTGGTCTGTTCCGCCGCTGACGGCCGCCGCGACGCGCTCATCATGATCGTTGCTGTTCGCAAAACCGCTCTTGCTGCCCACCTCAAGATCGACCTGACGATCCTGCTGCCCCTTTTTGGTAACGATGTTGATAAGCCCGCCGGTACTGCCCCCGCCGTACAGCGAGGTCGCTCCGGAGATCACTTCGATATGTTCGATGTTGAATGGATCGATGGCGTCGAGCTGGCGGCTGTCGGTGCGTGAGGAGTTGAGTCGGACGCCGTCAATCAGCACGACGATCGCGCGCCCGCGCATGTTCATCCCATAGTTGGTCCGCCCCTGGCTGCTGACGTCGATGCCGGGGATCAGCTGCGCCAGCACGTCTTTGAACTCTTTCCCGCCCTGGACCTGCTGCTCAATCTCCTGGCCCTCAATGACCCAGGTGGTTTGGGCCATTTCGGCCACGGTGCGATGGGTGCGGTTTGCGCTAACGATGATGCTGTCTTCATCAGACTGAGCCGCCAGCGCAGGCAGCGTGCTGGCCAGCAGCAGAGGGTGGAGCACCCAGAGGCGCTTTTTCATATCCATTCCTTTTATGAGCAAGTTGCTTTGTCGTTGTTATGGGCCGGCGTCGGCCGGTATTCGTTACAATGCGAAACATCTGGAAAAACTCAAAAAAGGATTTTGCACATAATGAATATCGCAATCAATATCATTTGCGTTTATCTTGCGCGAGAAAAGATAATAAAAATCAATCTATTTTGTGGGGATAAAGCCAACAGGAGAGCGGATCCGGCGGCAGAATACCGCCGGAAGCAGGGCGCATCAGGACTCGAGGACCTGCGGCCAGAGACGGAGAGTGGTATCGGTGATTTGCATCAGCTTGTCGAAATCCGCGCCTTCCCGGGCGCTAATCGACATCCCCTGCAGAACGCAGTTAAGAAATTGCGCCAGCTGCGCGACATCGCGGCCCGCGGGCAGTTCGCCCTGCGCCTGCCGCTGCTGCAGAAACTGGGTTAGCGCCTGCTCCTGCATCGCATGGCGGGATTTGATGGTATTGGCGATATCCGTCGAGGAGGCGGCCAACGCGGCGGAGGTATTGATGATAAAGCAGCCGGCCGGCGTCTCTTTGCTGGTAAAGCAGGTGGCGACCGCCGTGAAGTAGTCACGCAACGCGCGATCGACGGATTTTCCCTCGGCAAACAGCACGGCTTCGTGCTTCGCGGCAAAGCGCGAAATGTAACGATCCAACACTGCGCGGAATAGGCCTTCTTTATTCACAAATTCCGCATACAGGGTGGGGGCTTTTGCTCCTGTCGCCTCGACCAGATCGGCGAGCGAGGTCGCCTCATAGCCGTGCTGCCAGAAGAGTGTCATGGCTTTGTCCAGCGCCGCATCCCTGTCGAACACCTTCGGTCGGCCACGGCTTTTTTTGGCGCAACTTTGAACGTCAGTTGTCATGGTGCCGTTGTACCTATGTTGGTTTGGTGAAAGGCCATTATAAAAATAAACGATCGCCGGGGCCAGCGCTGTCGGTTTAAAAATAAATAACTCATATATGTATGAAATTTAAGCATTTTATAAATAGTTAAACGATCGTTATAAAAATGCATTGACGTGTGACATAGATCACATTATTATTTACCTATCGATCGTTAAGTTAATGCTTGCGACCCTACTATAAAATTCATCTGCACAGGTATAATAATCATGAAAACCGTTAATACTCTGGCTATTGCCGCCGTTTTAAGTTCCCTTTCTTTCGCCAGCTTTGCCGCTGTAGAGGTGCAGTCCACCCCTGCAGGACAGCATAAAGTAGGCACCATCTCTGCTTCTGCCGGGACTAACCTGGGCTCGCTGGAAGACCAGCTGGCGCAGAAAGCGGATGAGATGGGCGCCACTTCATACCGTATTACTTCGGTAACCGGTCCGAATACCCTTCACGGTACCGCCGTTATCTACAAGTAAGCCCGATGCGTCGCTGCCCGGCCCCCTTCACCGGACAGCGATGAGTAAGACCCTGTTGTACCCCTGTTTGACCCTTGCCAACAAAAAACCCGCCATCAGGCGGGTTTTTTGTTTTGTGCAGCGTAAGACTACAACGACTGCGGTCCTGGGTCAGCATGACGGGTGACGTCAATCGGCATGCCCGAGCGGTAATTCATCGCGCGCTCCATCACCGTCCCGTCGGTCTGCGGCGCCTGTTTGAACGCAGTCATGGCCGCATTAAGCGTAATGGGCAGGGTCTGCGGGTCGTCATCGATATGCTCAGACAGCGGCTGATGGACCTCAACCAGACGGCGGCCATCCGGCTCAACCGACGCCTTGATCGGCGTGTTGATAATGTTCACCTTCGTGCCCGGCGAGATAGTGTTGTACAGCGCCTTGATATCGTTATCGCGCAGACGAATGCAGCCGGAACTGACGCGCATACCGATGCCGAAATCGGCATTGGTGCCGTGCAGGAGATAGACTCCGCCATAGGCGGCGAGGCGGATGGCGTGATGGCCCATCGGATTGTCAGGACCAGCAGGCACTACCGCCGGCAGCTCAATCCCCATAGCCTTGTAGCGCGCGCGAATGTTGGCGGTAGGTGTCCAGGTCGGATTGGCCCGTTTGTCGGACACGGTTGTGACCATCGTCGGTGTGATGGTGGTCCCACCCAGCTGGCCGATGCCGATTGGGTAGACGGTCACTTCATTTTTGCCCGGCGGGTAATAGTAGAGGCGCAGTTCGGCGAGGTTAATCACCAGCCCTTCGCGCGGCGCATCGGGCAGCAGCGTCTGCAGGGGGATGGTCAGCACGCTGCCGGCGCGCGGAACATAGGGGTCAACCCCGGGATTGGCCTGCAGCAGGGCCAGGAAGCCGACATTGTACTTCTTGGCAATCGCTTCCAGCGAACCGCCGTCATCCTGTACCACATGAAACTGATTCTGACCCACCAGCCGGCTGCCCGGCGGGGGAAGGGGCCAGGTGTTAGCGCGCGCGGGGAGGGCCAGCGCGGCGACTAACGCGACTAGCGTCAGCCAAAGCGTCACGGGGAAACGGTTTCTCATTACCATAACTCCAAAATATGTAAGTGGTTATTTTTATACGAAAAGCAGATGAGATTATGGCGTGAGTCTGTGTGGGGAAATCCAGGCGGATTGCAAAATGTTTGTAAAGATTGCGAGGTATGTGGGAAGGGAGATACGGCAGCGGGGCCGTATCTCCTGCCAGTCAGGCGACGGCGTTCTCTTCCAGCTGACGCATAAACTGGCGAACCCAGTCCATCCGCGTCTTACGCTCCTCCAGGTCCTGCATGAACTTCAGGCGCGTGGGACCGTCCAGGCGGAAGTGCTGGGGCTGCTTCTGCAGCAGGCCGATCAGCCACACCGGATTGACGTTGTTTTTCTCGTTAAATTCGATCACGCCGCCTTTTTCGTTGCTTTCCAGCTTGCGGATCCCTAACTTTTGCGCCTGCTGACGCAGACGGGCGATATCCAGCAGGTTGCGGGCGGCATCGGGCAGGCGGCCAAAACGATCGATCAGCTCGACTTTGATCTCCTCCAGATCCTGTTCGTTTTTGGCGCTGGCAATGCGCTTATAGAATGACAGGCGCGTATTGACGTCAGGGATGAAATCATCAGGCAGCAGGGAAGGCATGCGCAGTTCAACCTCCGTCTGCTGACTGGTGAGATCTTCCAGCGAGGGTTCACGCCCGGCTTTCAGCGCATCGACTGCGTTCTCCAGCAGCTCCATATACAGGGAGAAACCGATGGTTTCCATCTGACCGCTCTGATCTTCCCCAAGCAGTTCCCCGGCCCCGCGAATCTCCAGATCGTGGGTTGCCAGCGCAAAGCCGGCGCCGAGATCCTCCAGCGACGCAATGGCCTCGAGGCGCTTTTGCGCATCGGTGGTCATCGCTTTCGGATGCGGCGTCAGCAGCCAGGCATAGGCCTGGTGATGCGAACGGCCAACGCGGCCGCGCAGTTGGTGCAGCTGGGCGAGGCCAAAATGGTCGGCGCGTTCGATGATGATGGTGTTGGCGGTGGGAATGTCGATCCCGGTTTCGATGATGGTGGTGCACACCAGCACATTGAAGCGTTGATGATGGAAGTCATTCATCACCCGCTCCAGTTCGCGCTCCCTCATCTGACCGTGACCGATGGCGATCCGCGCCTCCGGCACCAACTCCGCCAGCTTGTCGGCGGCTTTCTGGATGTTCTCAACGTCATTAAACAGATAGTAGACCTGGCCGCCGCGCAGCGTTTCGCGCAGGATCGCCTCGCGCACCACCAGGGCGTCATATTCGCGAACGAAGGTCTTCACCGCCAGGCGGCGCGCCGGCGGCGTGGCGATGATCGACAGATCGCGCATCCCGCTCATCGCCATGTTCAGCGTCCGCGGGATCGGCGTGGCGGTGAGGGTCAGGATATCGACATCGGCGCGCATCGCTTTGATGCGCTCTTTATGCCGCACGCCAAACCGGTGCTCTTCGTCGACGATCAGCAGCCCGAGATCGCGCAGCTTCACCTCGCTCTGCAGCAGCTTGTGGGTGCCGATCAAGATATCGATTTTGCCTTCCGCGGCCTGCTCGAGGATCTGCGCCTGCTCTTTAGCGCTGCGGAAGCGGGAGAGCATTTCGATGCGTACCGGCCAGTTGGCGAAACGATCGCGGAAATTGTCATAGTGCTGCTGAGCCAGCAGGGTGGTCGGCACCAGCACCGCCACCTGCTTGTGGTTCTCCACGGCGAGGAAGGCGGCGCGCATGGCCACTTCGGTCTTGCCGAAGCCCACATCGCCGCACACCAGGCGGTCCATGGCCAGCGGCTGGCACATATCGCTGAGGACGGCGTTGATCGCCTGCGCCTGATCCGGCGTGGTTTCAAATGGGAAACCGTCGCAGAACAGCTGATACTGTTCGCGGTCGTGTTTAAAGGCAAAACCCGCCTTCGCCGCGCGCTGGGCATAGATATCCAGCAGCTCGGCCGCCACGTCGCGTACTTTCTCAGCCGCTTTTTGTCGCGCCCGGGTCCAGGCATCGCCGCCCAGCTTGTGCAGGGGGGCGTTTTCTTCCGCCCCGCCGGCGTAGCGGCTGATAAGATGCAGGGACGATACCGGAACGTATAGCTTGGCATCGTTGGCGTAGGTCAGCATCAGATATTCGCCGGTGATGCCGCCGGCTTCCAGGGTAGTCATGCCCGCGTAGCGGCCCACGCCGTGTTCCAGGTGAACGACCGGCTGGCCGATATGCAGTTCGGCGAGGTTGCGAATCAGAGTGTCAGGGTTAATGGTGCGTCGCGAATCCTGACGACGGCGCGCCACCCGCTCGCCGAGCAGGTCGCTCTCGCAAATCAGCGCCAGGCCGCGCTGGCTGTCGATAAACCCGTGCTCGGCGGCGCCAATCATCAGATAGCGGCCGTTGCCGGTGGCTTCCTCCAGACGCAGCACATGTTTTGGCGCAACTTTAATCCGCGCCAGCATTTCGCTCAGCGCTTCACGGCGGCCTTCGCTTTCCACCGAGAAGATCACCGGACCGGTAAAGGACTCGAGGAAGCGGCGCAGATTATCCAGCGGCGCTTTGTTCTGCGCCTGGACGGCGAGGTCCGGCAGCGTCTGGTAGCCCAGATTAGTATTCGCCGCTTTGTCCGCCAGACGTTCGGTTTTCAGCTGCACGCGCGGCCATTTTTTCAGTTCGCTGAATAGCTCATTGCTGCGCAGCCACAGCAGCTCAGGCGGCAGGAGCGGGCGCATCGGGTCGACGCCGCGGTTTTCAAAGCGGGCGCGGGCTTCATTCTGGAATCGTTCCGCGCTGGCCTCGAGATCGCCGGTGTTGACGATCAGCGTGCTGGCCGGGAAATAGCTGAATAACGGCGGCAGCGGCTCGCTGAAGAACAGCGGTTGCCAGTATTCGATACCGGCAGGTAGCGTCCCTTTACTGACCTGCTGATAGATGTGCT
>NZ_JAGRQY010000112.1:0-4449 GCF_018223905.1 Klebsiella sp. 28 | reverse complement strand
GTAGGGAACTGCCAGGCATCAAATAAGTGAAGAGCCCATCCTGTCGGATGGGCTTTTTGCGTTTCTGTCGTCCGGCCAGCGTGCCGGTATGTCTCCCCGGTGGCGCTGCGCTTACCGGGGCTACGGGCCTGTCGCGTTCTGTAGCCCGCACCGGTACACCACATCACCACCGGTAACGCCCCGCAATATCATTGCCCCTGTAATCAGACAAGCCTTCCCCCGCCAGATACGATAAACTAACGCCGATTTTGCATCAGGAAGCTACTATGAACCACTCCCTCAAACCCTGGAATACCTTTGGCATTGAACGCTTCGCCAAGACGATAGTACGCGCCGAAACTGAGCAACAGTTGCTAAGCGCCTGGCAAACCGCTGCCGCGGCAGGCGAACCCTCGCTGATCCTTGGGGAAGGCAGTAATGTCCTGTTTCTGAACGACTATGCCGGTACGGTGATCCTCAACCGGATTATGGGGATCGAGGTGAGCGAAACGCCGGAAGCCTGGCGCTTGCACGTCGGCGCCGGCGAAAACTGGCATCAGTTGGTGCAGTTCACGCTACAGCATGCGATGCCAGGTCTGGAAAATCTGGCGTTAATCCCTGGCTGCGCAGGATCTTCTCCGATCCAGAATATTGGCGCCTACGGCGTTGAGCTACAGCGGGTTTGCGAATATGTTGACTGCATTGAGCTGGAAACCGGGCGTAAGCAACGTCTTTCAGCCGCGGAATGCCGTTTTGGCTATCGCGACAGTATCTTCAAACATGAATATCAGGACCGCTATGCCATCGTCGCGATTGGCTTATCGTTAGCGAAAACATGGCAGCCTGTACTGAGTTACGGTGATTTAACGCGTCTCGATCCGCAGACCGTCACGCCGCAGCAGGTATTTGATGCGGTCTGTCATATGCGAATGACTAAATTGCCGGATCCAAAGATTAGCGGTAATGCCGGCAGCTTTTTTAAGAACCCGATCGTCAGCGCTCAGGTTGCGGAAGCGCTGCTGGCGCAGTTCCCTCATGCACCGCACTATCCGCAGGCAAATGGCAGCGTCAAGCTGGCCGCTGGCTGGCTAATCGATCAATGTGAGCTCAAAGGACAACGCATCGGCGGCGCGGCCGTCCATCGACAGCAGGCGCTGGTACTGATTAATGAAGATCGAGCGACCAGCGAGGATGTGGTAAAACTTGCTCATTATGTTCGCCAGCGGGTGGGTGCGAAATTCGATGTATGGCTTCAGCCCGAGGTGCGCTTCATTGGCACGCATGGTGAAGTCAACGCAGAGGAGAGCATTGCGTGAAAGACCATACTATCCCTTTAACGCTAATTTCTATCCTTGCTGATGGCGAGTTTCACTCTGGCGAACAGCTTGGTGAGCAGTTAGGCATGAGCCGGGCGGCGATTAATAAGCACATCCAGACCTTACGTGACTGGGGCGTCGATGTGTTTACTGTGCCGGGCAAGGGTTACAGCCTGCCGGAGCCTATTCATCTATTAGATGAGAAAAAGATTTCTCAAGAGATAGACCATGGCCGAGTGACAGTCCTTCCCGTCATCGACTCTACTAACCAGTATTTGCTGGACAGGCTTGATGAGCTGACGTCCGGAGATGCCTGTGTGGCTGAATATCAGCAAGCAGGGCGAGGCCGGCGAGGCAGAAAATGGTTTTCGCCCTTTGGCGCGAATCTCTATCTCTCGATGTACTGGCGTCTGGAGCAGGGCCCGGCAGCGGCTATTGGCCTAAGCCTGGTGATCGGTATTGTGATCGCTGAAGTTCTGCAGCAGCTCGGGGCCGAACAGGTTCGCGTGAAATGGCCAAACGATATTTACCTGCAGGATCGTAAGCTGTCAGGGATCCTCGTGGAACTGACGGGGAAAACGGGCGATGCCGCACAAATCGTCAGCGGCGCGGGTATCAACCTTGTGATGCGTCGCGTGGAGTCTGATGTCGTCAATCAGGGGTGGATCAGCCTTCAGGAAGCGGGGGTGGTCATCGACCGTAACCTCCTCGCCGCGCGCCTGATTAAAGAGCTGCGCCTGGGACTGGAGCTGTTCGAGCAGGAAGGATTGGCTCCCTATCTACCGCGCTGGGAAAAACTGGATAACTTTATTCATCGCCCGGTGAAACTGATTATCGGTGATAAAGAAATTTACGGCATTTCGCGTGGCATTGACGCCCAGGGCGCACTATTGCTGGAGCAGGATGGTGTAATAAAAGCCTGGGTGGGTGGTGAAATATCATTGCGCAGTGCAGAATAAAAAAGGGAGCTTCGGCTCCCTTATTTTATTTACGTAAGCGTACCTGATTCACTGAGTGATTGGCGCTCTTAGTCATGATCAGGCTGGCGCGCTCGCGAGTTGGAAGGATATTTTCTTTAAGATTCATTAGGTTGATTTCATTCCATAGCGAAGTGGCAATATCTACCGCTTCTTCCTTCGAGAGCTTAGCGTAATTATGGAAATAGGAATCCGGATCGGTAAACGCCCCTTCCCGGAATTTAAGAAAGCGGTTGATATACCAGCTTTTCAATAATTCTTCCGGGGCATCGACATAAATAGAAAAGTCGACAAAATCGGAAACGAATACATGATGGGGATCGTGCGGATAATCCATTCCACTTTGCAGAACATTCAGCCCTTCAAGAATTAAAATATCCGGTTGCGCGACGGTTTTGTCACCATTGGGAATAACATCATAAATCAGATGGGAATAAACCGGCGCGGTTGCCTGCGGTACCCCTGATTTGAGATCGGAGACAAACTTCACCAGGCGATGCATATCATAGGACTGCGGAAAGCCTTTTTTCTTCATTAACCCACGTTCTTTTAAAACCGAGTTAGGGTGCAAAAAACCGTCGGTGGTAATGAGTTCGACATGGCGATGCTCCGGCCAACGACTAAGCAAAGCTTGCAGAACGCGGGCGGTGGTGCTTTTTCCTACCGCAACGCTGCCAGCGATACTGATAATATAGGGAATTCGCTGACCATTGGTGCCAAGAAATTGTTCGAGAACAGCCTGGCGACGCAGGTTAGAACTGATATAGAAGTTGAGCAAACGCGACAGCGGCAAATAGATCTCGGCAACCTCTTCCAGAGAGAGATCTTCGTTGATGCCTTTTAACCGCGTGATTTCTTCCTCGGTTAACGTCATCGGGACAGAATCACGAAGTGCAGCCCATTGGTGGCGGTTAAATTGTAGGTACGGTGTCATTAACGTCTGCTCTTTTTGGCTCATAAGCATGTTCTTACTATCACCGAATACCTTGAAACGGTGATGCTTCACACGAGTTAATCAGGACAATGGGCAGGAGGGTAACACCAGATTGCCGGGAATAATAAGAAAAAAACTCATTGAATGCTGCTTTCTCGCGCCAGCATCACAAGAGAAGAATAAGTTTCTTATTCTTTGCAAAGCATGGCCTTTGCTAACAGGCTAGGCTAGCGGCCTGAATCCTTTCCGTCAGCGGTCAGCATGCGATAGAGGTAACCGGAGATGATCGGACAGCGCCTGAAGAGCCGAATTGTTGGCGAATATTTGCACTCCGCTGCTTGAAATTACACCGTTTTTTCGCGTGAGAGCACAAAATGTGAGCAAGAGAACGTTTTATGCAAATTTTTAGTTGCATGAACTCGCTCCTCTCCCTAGAATGCGCGCTACTTGATGCCGACTTAGCTCAGTAGGTAGAGCAACTGACTTGTAATCAGTAGGTCACCAGTTCGATTCCGGTAGTCGGCACCATAACAATTTGGGTGGGGTTCCCGAGCGGCCAAAGGGAGCAGACTGTAAATCTGCCGTCATCGACTTCGAAGGTTCGAATCCTTCCCCCACCACCACTTTCTGGCGACGCTTTGCGGAGCCGGAGTTGGTTGGGTAAACTAATCAGCTCAATACTAAAGAGAGCAGTCTCTTTAGTATTACAGAAAGAACTGGGTAGCCGAGTTTCAGGATGCGGGCATCGTATAATGGCTATTACCTCAGCCTTCCAAGCTGATGATGCGGGTTCGATTCCCGCTGCCCGCTCCAGACGTGCTGATATGGCTCAGTTGGTAGAGCGCACCCTTGGTAAGGGTGAGGTCCCCAGTTCGACTCTGGGTATCAGCACCACTTCTTTTCTCTCCTTCCCTGTTTCTCTTCTGTTATGTTCATTCAACAAGTCGGGCATGTTGCCTGGTTGATGTGGTGATATCACCGATTTATCCGTGTCTTAGAGGGACAATCGATGTCTAAAGAAAAGTTTGAACGTACAAAACCGCACGTTAACGTCGGTACTATCGGCCACGTTGACCATGGTAAAACAACGCTGACCGCTGCCATCACTACCGTACTGGCTAAAACCTACGGTGGTTCCGCTCGCGCATTCGACCAGATCGATAACGCGCCGGAAGAAAAAGCTCGTGGTATCACCATCAACACCTCTCACGTTGAATATGACACCCCGACTCGCCACTACGCG
>NZ_JAGRQY010000111.1:0-19198 GCF_018223905.1 Klebsiella sp. 28 | reverse complement strand
ATACTCGGCTGGTCGGCTACGCCCGCATCGTTGACCACCAGCAGGGGCAGGTCGCCAAGATGCCCGGCCCCCAACGGCCCTTCGTGTTTGCCGGTATGCTGCGGATCGTAATGTCCGCCCGCCGCCCCGGCGGCCACGGCTTTACCTTCTTTCATCGCCGGCTGGCAGCTGCCTTCGGCATGAATATGAAACCCGTGCTTACCCGGCGGTAGCGCCCGTAGAGTGGGGGCGAACTCGAGTCCGCGGTCGGTTTCGGTGATTTTGACGCTGCCGATGGTCTGACCGACGCCCTGGGTGGTCACGAGATTAAGTTGCACATCTTCACTAACGGCCTGTGCGCCAGCGCAAAATGCGAGGGATAAGATCGCGAGAATACATCGTTGCATAACACCTCCGGATGGCTGTCTCCCTGTTAAGTGTAAACCAGGAACGCCTTTCCGGAGGGGAAATGCCCGTTACGGTACGTCGTACCCGAGCGCGGCTTTACGGATGCGGAACCACTGCTGACGGGTCATGCTGAGTTTTTCAGCCACAATCGCCGAGCGCACGCGCTCGATTTTGCCCGAGCCAATAATCGGCAGCGGCTGCGACGGCAGACGCAGCACCCAGGCATAAACTACCTGTTCGATGCTGTCGGCGTTAAGCTCGTGCGCCACCTGCGCCAGCTCATCGCGCAGCGCCTGGAAGCCCTCTTCGTTAAACAGGCGACCACCGCCAAGACAAGACCACGCCATCGGACGAATACGCAGTTGCTGCAGCTGATCGAGAGTACCGTCGAGCAGCAGCGGCTGATGCACCGGTGAAATTTCGACCTGGTTGGTGGCCAGGGTAAACGGCAGACGTGACTGCAGCAAGGTGAACTGGGCGGGGGTAAAGTTCGAGACGCCAAAATGGCGCACTTTACCGCTATGATGCAGCGCGAGAAAAGCTTCGGCTACCTCGTCGGCGTCCATCAGTGGGTCCGGCCGGTGGATCAGCAGCAAGTCGAGATGGTCCGTCGCCAGATTACGCAGCGATTGCTCGGCGCTGAGCACGATGTGATCGCGGTCGGTAATGTAGTGGCCAATGGTGTTCTCAGCGCGCGCCCGGGTGGCGATACCGCATTTGCTGACGATTTCCATCCGGCTACGCAGATGCGGCGCTCGCTTCAGCGCTTCGCCAAAGGCAGCCTCACACTGATAATCGCCATAGATATCGGCGTGATCGACGGTGGTTACGCCTAAATCGAGATGCTGCTCAATAAAGCTGACCAGCTCGCCAGGCGACATTTTCCAGTCCATCAGACGCCAGTAGCCCATCACAAAACGTGAAAATTCCGGCCCCTGGGGAGCCATAGCAATACGCTGAACCATAACCGCTTCCTCAATAAAAAAGTGCTCTGAGTATACGTAATTTTTGGCTTAAAACAGTGAGGGTTGCTGCGGTTCTTCCGCCGGCTCCGGCCTGTTCGCGCGTATTTTGCGCAGCAGCCGTTGGCGGCAAAGACGCAAAACCTCCTGTTTCTGCGCATCGCTCATCGTTTGCCAGTTAAAACGTTCCTCACGGCTGCGGAAACAGCCGCGACAGTAGCCGCGCTCATCGGTCTGACATATTCCCCGGCACGGGCTCTGCACCGGGAAAAATTCTAACTGCTCTGCCACCACACGCCTCCTGTCCCCTCGTCTCCTTTCATTGAAGACGTTTCCCCGCGCCGACGCAAATTTTGTTCACTACGTGCTGCGTCAGCTAACATTTTTCCGCCGACGCTTGCATTAGACCAATCGGTCTACTACAGTGTGCAGCATGAACAGACACAGCGATTGCGATACCCGAGAACATATCCTGGCCACCGGCGAGCAGCTTTGCATGCATCGCGGTTTTACCGGAATGGGCTTAAGCGAACTTCTGAAGACGGCGGAGGTGCCCAAGGGCTCTTTCTATCACTACTTTCGCTCTAAGGAAGCCTTCGGCGTCGCGCTGCTTGAACATCACTACACCGGATATCTGCAGCGCCTGGTCGACCACTTCGATCATGGCGACGGTAACTATCGCGATCGCCTGCTGGCCTACTATCAGCACACGCTGAATCAGTTCTGCCAGCAGGGGATTATTAGCGGGTGTCTTACTGTCAAGCTATCCGCGGAGGTTTGCGATCTGTCGGAAGATATGCGCGCCGCCATGGATCGCGGAGCCAGCCAGATTATCGCCCTGCTGGGCGACGCGCTGGAGAAAGGACGTCAGGAAGGCAGTCTCGCATTTGACGGCGCGGCCATGACCCTGTCGCAGGTGCTGTATTCCCTGTGGCTCGGGGCCAACCTGCAGGCCAAAATTACGCGTAGCGCAACGCCGCTGGAAAGCGCCCTTGCCCACGCCAAACAGATTATTGCAGCGCCTGCGGTATAACAGGCGTTTTTATTTCATCAGTTACTAGACGACCGGTCTACTCAGGAGTCACTATGTCAGAAGCAAAATTATTCAGCCCACTGAAAGTCGGTGCGGTCACCGTCCCTAATCGCGTATTTATGGCGCCGTTGACGCGTCTGCGCAGCATTGAGCCGGGCGATATCCCTACTCCGCTGATGGGCGAATACTACCGCCAGCGCGCCAGTTCCGGGCTGATCATCACCGAAGCGACGCAGATCTCCGCGCAGGCCAAAGGCTACGCCGGCGCGCCTGGGCTGCACAGCCCGGAGCAGATTGCCGCCTGGCAGAAAATCACCGCCGGCGTTCATGCCGAAAACGGTCATATCGCCGTCCAGCTGTGGCACACCGGGCGTATTTCCCATAGCAGCCTGCAGCCTGGCGGCGCCGCCCCGGTAGCGCCTTCCGCGCTGAGCGCGGGCACCCGTACCTCACTGCGTGACGAAAACGGCCACGCCATTCGCGTCGACACCTCAATGCCCCGCGCCCTGGAAACCGCAGAGATCCCAGGGATCGTCAACGATTTCCGTCAGGCGGTCGGCAATGCCCGTGACGCCGGCTTCGATCTGGTTGAGCTGCACTCAGCCCACGGCTATCTGCTGCACCAGTTCCTCTCGCCATCGGCGAACCAGCGTACCGATCAGTACGGCGGCAGCGTGGAGAACCGTGCCCGTCTGGTGCTGGAAGTGGTTGACGCCGTGAGTCAAGAGTGGAGCGCCGAGCGCATTGGCATCCGCGTGTCGCCGATTGGCAGCTTCCAGAATGTGGATAATGGCCCGAACGAAGAAGAAGACGCGCTGTATCTGATTAGCGAGCTGGCGAAACGCGGTATCGCCTATCTGCACATGTCCGAGCCGGACTGGGCGGGCGGCAAACCTTACAGTGAAGCTTTCCGTCAGAAAGTCCGCGACCGCTTCCCGGGGGTGATCATTGGCGCTGGCGCTTACACACTAGAAAAAGCCAACGATCTTATCAATAAAGGGCTGATTGATGCCGTGGCCTTTGGCCGCGATTACATCGCCAACCCGGATCTGGTGGCTCGCCTGCAGAAAAAAGCGGCGCTTAACCCGCAACGCCCGGAATCCTTCTACGGCGGCGGCGCGGAAGGCTACACCGATTACCCGACTCTGTAATCCCTCCATTGATAGCGGCGACGTATCGCCGCTATACTCAACGTTCTGATCTATCAAATAAACTGCATAGGGGACATTATGCGCTTACTCCACACCATGCTGCGCGTTGGCGACCTGCAACGTTCTATCGACTTCTATACCAACGTGTTGGGCATGAAGCTGCTGCGCACCAGCGAAAACCCGGAGTACAAGTACTCCCTCGCCTTTGTCGGCTACGGCGAAGAGAGCGAAACCGCGGTGATCGAACTGACCTACAACTGGGGCGTGGACAGCTATGAGCTGGGCACCGCCTACGGCCATATCGCGCTGAGCGTCGATAACGCCGCCGAAGCCTGCGAACGGATCCGTCAGAACGGGGGCAACGTCACCCGCGAAGCCGGGCCGGTAAAAGGCGGCACCACCGTCATCGCCTTCGTGGAAGATCCGGACGGTTACAAAATCGAGCTCATTGAAGAGAAAGATGCCGGCAAAGGTCTGGGCAACTAAAGCTTCCCCACGCTGGCATATTTAATGCCATGGCTCGCCCGGGCGCTACGGCGCCCGTTGTTTTCACCCCTGCCTGCTGCAAGCCGCGGCAAAATTTGCCATAATGCGCGCTACTTTTTTCCAGCTAAGAGAATCTGATGTCCGAGAACGCTCAACTGAATGGTCTGTGCGACCGTTTCCGCGGTTTTTATCCGGTGGTGATCGATGTTGAAACCGCAGGATTTAACGCCAAAACCGACGCCCTGCTGGAGATCGCCGCCATTACGTTGAAGATGGATGAGCACGGCTGGCTGATGCCCGATGAAACGCTGCATTTCCATGTTGAACCTTTCGAGGGCGCCAATCTGCAGCCCGAAGCGCTGGCTTTTAACGGGATTAACCCGCATGACCCGCAGCGCGGGGCCGTCAGCGAATACGATGCCCTGCATGCCATCTTCAAAATGGTGCGCAAAGGGATGAAAGAGAGCGACTGCAGCCGGGCAATCATGGTGGCGCACAATGCCACCTTTGACCACAGCTTCACCATGACCGCCGCCGAACGCGCGGGACTTAAACGCAACCCTTTCCATCCGTTTGTTACCTTCGACACCGCCGCGCTAAGCGGGCTGGCGCTGGGCCAGACGGTGCTGTCGAAAGCCTGTATTGCCGCGGGTATGCCGTTCGACGGCGCGCAGGCTCACTCCGCCCTGTATGATACCGAGCAGACGGCGCAGCTGTTTTGCGAGATCGTGAACCGCTGGAAGCGTCTGGGCGGCTGGCCGCTGCCCGTAGCCACCCCGGAGTGATAAAAAAAGCGACTTCCAGGAAGTCGCTTTTTTACTGATGGCGGGAATTACTCCGCTTTTGGCTCGTCGGTATGGTACTTTGCCGCCGTCTCTTTGATCAGCTGCTGCAGTTCACCGCGCTGGTACATTTCGATGACGATATCGCAGCCGCCCACCAGTTCACCGTCTACCCACAGCTGCGGGAAAGTCGGCCAGTTGGCGTATTTAGGCAGCTCGGCGCGGATATCCGGGTTCTGCAGGATATCAACGTAAGCAAAACGTTCGCCACAGGCGGACAGCGCCTGAACGGCCTGGGCAGAGAAACCGCAGCTTGGCAGCTTCGGCGACCCTTTCATGTACAACAGGATCGGGTTTTCAGCGATTTGGCGTTGGATCTTTTCTAAAGTCGAGCTCATTGTCGTGCTTCCTTAAACTTCTTTCTACGGCAGTAACTTGTCATTGTAGCGTCCTGTAGGCAGGACGGATAATAACATTTTTTTCACTATTCATATTTTATCTTCTGTTGCGCGAAGTTGCCTTAAAAATATCATTTTGCGGTCACAGGCGGGCGCTCATTGCGCATTTTCTGTGCGAGGCGGTCAATGTCTGACGCGTTTTCTTGCAATCGTTAACCAATCGACATTTTTGATACAAAAGAATATTAACTTTCCGGCTTTTTATGCTTTAGAATCATTCCGGTTTGTCATTCATCGTCAGGCATTTGTACATGTCTGTAATTAATCAGGGGATTGCTCAGTGGCGCGGCTAAACAAAATCGCGATATCGCTCTGTGCATTACTGTTCACGTCTATCTCATTCACGCCACTGGCTCAGGCATCAGGGCATACGCACGCCTCCGCTTCGCCAAAAGCGTTGCCCGCGAAAAGTGGCTCAGAGCGCAAGAAAAAAGCAACCAGTCAAAAAACTAAAACCACCGCTAAAACCACCAGTAAAAAGTCCTCGCGCACCCGGCTCCCTACCCGCACTACCGCAGCAAGCCAAACCGCACTTCATCGTCAGGCCGCCGGCGCGACGAAAAAATGCGTGCTGCGTAAAGGTTATAAAAAGCAGTGCGCGAAAACGGTCGCCGCCGGCGCCGAGCCGACCCTGGCGCTAAACAGCGTCAAAAGCAAGTGCGTGGTGCGCAAGGGCTATAAAAAACGCTGTAAGCCCGAGGCCAGCGAAGCGAATTTAACGATCGCCGACGCCCACAAGGTCCGGGTGCAAAAAGCGCAAAGTACCGCGATGAATAAACTGATGGGCCAGTTGGGTAAACCCTATCGCTGGGGCGGCACCTCGCCGCGCACCGGGTTTGACTGCAGCGGGCTGGTCTATTACGCCTATAAGGACCTGGTCAAGATCCACATCCCGCGTACGGCCAACGAAATGTACCACCTGCGCGATGCGCGTCCGGTGGATCGTGATGAACTGCAGAGCGGCGATTTAGTCTTCTTCCGCACCCGCGGACGGGGCGCTGCCGACCATGTCGGCGTCTACGTCGGCAACGGAAAATTCATTCAGTCGCCGCGCACAGGTCGTGATATTCAAATCACCTCCCTGAGCGAGGATTACTGGGTTCGCCATTATGTCGGCGCTCGTCGCGTCATGACGCCGAAAACCATTCGCTGATCCCGGTCTGCCGCTGCGGCGGCAGACCGCCTCTCCTGCTCGATCTCCATCCCCACCCGCAAGGGATATTGCAGATTGCTCTCTTTGCCCGGCGTATCACGACGATAGCGGGTCGGCGACATGCCAAAGTGACGGTGAAAGGTCCGGCAGAAAGCGGCTTGTCCCTCGTATCCCAGGCACTGAGAAATACTCTGTATCGACGCCTGCGTCTGCGTTAAATAGATTGTCGCAATCGTCATCTTTCGTCGGCTGACGTAGCTCGCCAGCGTGCAGCCCGTTACCATGGCGAATTGTCGCTGGAAGTACCAGTGTGAGTAGCCGGACTTTTTCGCAATCGCGCTCACCGACAGGGTGTCGAAAATATGTGCTTCGATCCAGTCATCAATCCCCTGCACCACCGGGATCATTTTCGCGCTCACCACCTCATCTGTTTTTGCCATCGTCGTCATCCTGGGGAAATTACTGCTGGCGGCTATATTTGTCATACAAATTAAAAAATAGACAATGAATTATTGGCATAGCGACGATTGCCTGAGCGCATATTTTTATTAATCGTTTGATATTAAAGTTTTATTTTTTGTTCAGCGCATTGCGTGACAGCGGCGAAGCAGAGTAGTTAATCGCCATGCGAGTTCGCAAATCCGCAGAGGGCATCTCCTTATACATGGTTGCAACAATTTTGGCGGCTTATTGCCCACTCCTGCAGAAAACGGTTAAGCCTTCACCACATGCACCGGAGATAATAGCCTTTATCGTTGTAAGGCTTTTCACTGCTTGCGGCAAATGTTAACATTCTCAATACAATAACACGCCCGGGACGCGACAGCGTCGGGCGGTCAGAACACGATTCAGGTGAAAACCTCATCCTGTCAATGTGAGATAAAACAAAAAGTTATAAGGAGAGTAGCAATGTCGTTTGAATTACCTGCATTACCATATGCAAAAGACGCCCTGGCGCCGCACATTTCCGCAGAAACCCTGGAATATCACTACGGTAAACACCACCAGGCGTATGTCACTAACCTCAACAACCTGATCAAAGGCACTGCGTTCGAAGGCAAATCCCTCGAAGAGATCGTCCGCACGTCTGAAGGCGGCGTATTCAACAACGCAGCGCAGGTCTGGAACCACACCTTCTACTGGAACTGCCTGGCGCCTAACGCCGGCGGCGAACCGGAAGGCGAACTGGCGGCCGCAATCGCCAAATCTTTCGGCAGCTTCGCGGATTTTAAAGCCAAATTTACCGATGCCGCGGCGAAAAACTTCGGCGCTGGCTGGACCTGGCTGGTCAAAAATGCCGACGGCAGCCTGGCTATCGTCTCCACCAGCAACGCCGGCACCCCGCTGACCACCGACGCGAAGCCGCTGCTGACCGTTGACGTTTGGGAACACGCCTACTACATCGACTACCGCAACGCCCGTCCAAGCTACCTGGACCACTTCTGGGCGCTGGTAAACTGGAAGTTTGTTGCGGCTAACCTGGCGGCATAAACGACAAACCGCAGCGGGGTCTCCCCGGCTGCGGTTTTTTTTGCCCTTGCCCAGCCGATGATTACTGGCTGGCGAAAGCCTCTTCCGGCTGCGCTCGCCCGCTAAACCAGACCAGCAGCAGCGCCAGACCAGCGATAATCGCGCCCATCACCGGCACAAACGCATAGCCCAGTCCGCCAGAGATCACCGCCCCACCGGCGGCGGCGCCCAGCGCGTTGCCGAGGTTGAACGCGCCGATATTCACCGAAGAAGAGAGCCCCGGCGCCTCATGCGCTACGCGCATAACCCGCATCTGCAGCGGCGGAACCACCGCAAAGGTTGCTGCGCCCCAGACAATCATGCTGATGGCCGCCCCGGCCTGGGATTGCGCCAGCAGCGGGATCGCCAGCATGATCGCCATCAGCAGCAGCAGAAAGCCCTTCAGCGTGCCGGAGACCGACCGGTCAGCAAATTTGCCGCCCAGATAGTTGCCTAGCGAAAAACCGACGCCAATCAGCACCAGCATCGCGGTTATAAACAGCGATGAAGCGTGGGTCAGCGTATTGAGCACTGGCGAAATGTAGGTATACAGCGTAAACATCGCCCCGGCGCCCAGCACGGTGGTCAGCAACGCGGAGAGCACCTGCGGGCGCAGCAGGACAGAAAGCTCTTTTTTGACATCAGGACGTTCCCCCGCGCTGCCCTTCGGCAGGGAGAACCACAGGCTAACCATCGCCAGCAGGCCTAATCCCGCAGTAGCAAGGAAGGACATCCGCCAACCGATGGTTTCGCCAAGCCAGGTGGCCGCCGGCACGCCGCCAATGTTGGCGATGGTCAGGCCCATAAACATAGTGGCTACCGCGCTGGCCTGCTTATGCTTTGGCACGACGCTGGCCGCCACCACCGATCCCAGGCCGAAAAAAGCGCCGTGGTTGAGGCTGGTAATAATCCGCGACAGCAGCAGCGTGGTGTAATCCGGCGCGATGGATGACAACAGGTTGCCGACGGTGAAGATCCCCATCAGAAAAATCAGCGCATTGCGCCGTGCGCGATGCGACAACAGCAGCGTCATCAGCGGTGCGCCGACCATGACGCCGATGGCATACGCACTGATCAGCATTCCCGCTACCGGTATCGAGACGTCCACACCTTTCGCAATCACCGGCAGCAATCCCATCGGGGAGAACTCGGTGGTACCGATGCCAAAGGCGCCGATCGCCAGCGCAAGTAAAGGAAAGTTGATTTTCATTCAATGACTCCATCAGACCGTCAGAGAGGACGGCGTAACATCAGAAGTCAAAAGCATGACATCAATCACAAAAAAACAAAAGTGAACGAAATGACAAAAGATTTTTGCAGAATTGATAATAATAGCGGGATATGGGGAGGAAGCGGCGCTCCTCCCTCAGCGAAACATTAGTGCAGTATGGCGGTCAGGCTGAAAGCGACAATCACGCCGAGAGCAATAATCGTGGTGATCAGCGAAAACTTTAAATTGGTATCCATCATTTTTCCCTCTTGTTATCCCCACACCAAAAGTGAGCTTGCTCATTTTTGCACAAAAAATCGCAAAAATCTTCCGGGATTTAGGGCGATGCACATTTTTGCTCTTCCACTTTGCCCCAAGATCGGACAAAATCCCACGCTAATTTAAAAGCGTATCGGCCATTGACCCCTTCCTGTCGTTCTGTGTCGTTTTCCCGACGTGATGCAATGTTGAAAATTGTATTCAGGGTGTGTGTAGGCAAACGTTTACGTATCGATGATCAGGCGATCAGGTCAAGGCATGGAGTGAGATGTAATGGCAACTATTAAAGATGTAGCGAAACGCGCAAACGTTTCCACTACAACTGTGTCACATGTAATTAACAAAACCCGTTTCGTTGCCGAAGAGACGCGTAATGCGGTATGGGCGGCGATCAAAGAGCTGCACTACTCGCCGAGCGCCGTGGCGCGCAGCCTGAAAGTCAATCACACCAAATCGATTGGCCTGCTGGCGACCAGTAGCGAAGCCGCCTATTTCGCTGAAATTATTGAGTCCGTTGAAAAGAGCTGCTTCCAGAAGGGCTATACTCTGATCCTCGGTAACGCGTGGAACGATCTGGAAAAACAGCGCGCCTATCTGTCGATGATGGCGCAAAAGCGCGTAGACGGTCTGCTGGTGATGTGTTCCGAGTATCCGGATTCGGTATTGAGCATGCTGGAAGAGTACCGCCATATCCCGATGGTGGTGATGGACTGGGGCGAGGCGAAAGCCGACTTCACCGATGCGGTGATCGATAACGCCTTCCAGGGCGGCTATATCGCCGGACGCTACCTGATTGAACGCGGCCATCGCGAAATCGGCGTGATCCCGGGCCCGCTGGAGCGCAACACCGGTGCGGGGCGACTGGCCGGATTTATGCAGGCGATGAAAGAGGCGCATATCAGCGTGCCGGAAAACTGGATTGTGCAGGGCGACTTCGAGCCGGAGTCCGGCTACCGCGCAATGCAGCAGATCCTAAACCAGCAGCACCGCCCGACGGCGGTCTTCTGCGGCGGCGATATCATGGCGATGGGCGCTATCTGCGCGGCGGATGAAATGGGACTGCGGGTGCCGCAGGACATTTCGCTGATCGGTTATGATAATGTGCGCAACGCCCGCTATTTCAGCCCGGCGTTAACCACCATTCATCAGCCGAAAGATTCCCTGGGCGAGGCCGCATTTAACATGCTGTTGGATCGTATCGTCAACAAGCGTGAAGAGTCGCAGTCTATCGAAGTGCACCCTCGTCTGGTTGAGCGCCGCTCGGTAGCGGATGGCCCGTTTGTCGATTATCGTCGTTAAGGCATCTGGCGGGCGCGGATCTCTCCGGCGCCCGCAGCCACTCCCGATTCAGCGTGTCGCTGTCCCCCAGATAGTCAAGCATCCAGTTCAGCGCCGGTGAGGCATCGTTCTGCTGCCACGTCAGGCAGCAGGCGGCATCCGGGAACGGATTTTCCAGCGCCAGCGCAGTCCACTCGCCGCGATCTATCCATGGACGGGCGAAATGGCTCGGCACCATGCCGACGCAGAGTCCTGCCGACAAACAGGTTGCTGATGATTCCCAGTCAGGGACGACTACCCTCTTCTGGTTATCCAGCAACCATGTTGTCCGTTTAGGCAACGAGCGCGAGGTATCCTCCCGCACCAGCGACGGCCAGTTACGCAGGACGTCGTCGCTCAGGGGTCCATCCATCTTTGCCAGCGGATGATCGCTCGCCACCACGCAGTCCCAGCTCAGCATCCCCATATCGCGGAACGCATAGCGACCGCCGACCGGAATAGATCGCGTTGCGCCAATCGCCAGCTCAACGCGGCCGTCGGCCAGCGCATCCCATACCCCATTGAATACTTCCTGAAAGACGATCAGCTCGACGTCGGGAAAATGGCGATAGAAATCGACGATCATCTGACGCATCCGCGCCGGTTTCACAATATCATCCACTGCGATCGACAACTGTCCGCGCCAGCCGTTCGCAATTTGCTGACACTGCTGGCGGGTGATCTGCATTTTTTTGATAACAGAGCGCCCTTCCTGTAAAAACCAGACCCCGGCGGGGGTCAACTCCACATCACGATGGCGACGCTCAAATAAGGGAACGGCGAGCCACTCTTCGAGCTGACGCACGGTATAGCTGACCGCGGAAGGCACCCGGTGAAGCTCCTGCGCGGCCGCGCTGAAGCTGCCGTTACGGGCGACGGCATCAACCACTTCCAGAGAGTATTCAGACCACATTTTCTGCCTGCAAAATTTTTGAATGCATGTGACAAATATTAGCGTTTCACAAGCCACAATGCACTCCCTACACTCTGCGGCATCGTACCTGTACACCAACTATGAGAACGTTATGTCACAACCCGGGAAAGGATTTTTAGTCTGGCTGGCCGGCCTGAGCGTGCTGGGCTTTCTGGCCACCGATATGTACCTGCCGGCGTTTGCCGCCATGCAGCAGGATCTCAACACCTCCGCCGCCTCCATCAGCGCCAGTCTGAGCCTGTTCCTCGCCGGCTTCGCGCTGGGCCAGCTGTTCTGGGGACCGCTGTCGGACCGCTATGGACGTAAACCGGTGCTGCTGAGCGGCCTGGCGATTTTCGCGGCCGGCTGTCTGGGGATGCTGTGGGTGCACAACGCCACCCTGATGCTGGCGCTGCGCTTTCTGCAGGCGATTGGCGTCTGTGCCGCGGCCGTTACCTGGCAGGCGATGGTCGCCGATTACTATCCTGCCCAGCGCACGAACCGCATCTTCGCCACCATTATGCCGCTGGTAGGACTGTCGCCGGCGCTGGCCCCGCTGCTGGGCAGCTGGCTGCTGGTGCACTTCGAGTGGCAAGCCATCTTCGCCACCCTGTTCGCCATCACTCTGCTGCTGATGCTGCCTGCCCTGCGCCTGAAAGCAGCCGCGAAGTCAGTAGTAGTGACGCAGCAAAAGATCACCTTTCTCGCGCTGCTGCGCTCCCGGGAATACAGCGGCAACGTCCTGATCTACGCCGCCTGTTCCGCCAGCTTCTTCGCCTGGCTTACCGGTTCACCTTTTATCCTGCATGAAATGGGCTATGGCCCAACCGCTATCGGCCTGAGCTATATTCCGCAGACCATCGCCTTTCTGGTGGGAGGCTATGGCTGTCGCGCGCTGCTGCAGAAATGGTCCGGTCAACAGATGCTGCCGTGGCTGCTGGTGATTTTTGCCGTCAGCGTAGCCGCCACCTGGCTGGTGGGCCTGCAAACTCATGCCTCGCTGGTGGCGTTAATGATCCCGTTCTGCATGATGGCGGTGGTCAACGGCGGGATCTACCCCATCGTGGTTGCTCAGGCGCTGAAGCCTTTTCCGCAGGCGACCGGCCGCGCGGCCGCGCTGCAAAATACCCTTCAGCTTGGCCTGTGCTTCCTGACCAGTCTGCTGGTATCCGCGCTGATCGCCACGCCGCTGCTGACCACCACCAGCGTCATGCTGGTTTCGATTGGCTTAGCCGGAATAGGCTATCGCCTGCAGCAGACGCCGGAGCTGACACCCCACTCTTCCCACGCGTAATGCCCGTCGCCAGGGCCCGGACCAGTCGTTAGCATGCTAAGAAATTTTTATTGAAAGCCAGTACTTAGCGTCCTATACTGGATCCGGGTTCACATAAATAGAAAATAGTTACAGATTAACGGATGCAGGATGCCTCCGTTTCACCATGGAAGGCCTTTCGGCAAGGGTTATCTCCCTTCCTCTGTTTACGTCGGATAGCGACTTCACGGATTATCCGTGAGATTTCTCACAAAGCCAAAAAAGCGTCTACGCTGTTTTAAGGTTCTGATCACTTGGGCGTGATGGAGAAGCTATGAGTTCATCGTGTATAGAAGAAGTAAGTGTACCAAATGATGACTGGTACCGGATTGCAGCTGAATTATTAGGCCGTGCGGGAATTGAAATCAATGGCTCCGCGCCGTCCGACCTGCGGGTTAAAAATCCTCTCTTTTTTAAACGGGTTTTGCAGGAAGGTTCGCTGGGTTTAGGCGAAAGCTATATGGACGGCTGGTGGGAATGCGAGCGTCTGGATATATTCTTCCACAAGGTGTTACGCGCCGGGTTGGAAAAGCAGCTCCCACACCATTTCAAAGATACACTCCGCATCGCAGGCGCTCGTCTGTTTAATCTACAAAGTAAAAAACGTGCCTGGATTGTCGGTAAAGAGCACTACGACCTCGGCAACGATCTCTTCAGCCGGATGCTTGATCCCTATATGCAATATTCCTGCGGTTACTGGAAAGAGGCGCAGAGCCTCGAGGCCGCCCAGCAGGCTAAGCTGGATCTCATCTGCCGCAAACTGGAGCTGGAGCCAGGCATGCGGGTACTGGATATTGGCTGTGGATGGGGCGGTCTCGCCGAATATATGGCGCGAAATTATCAGGTCAGCGTCGTCGGCGTCACTATCTCCGCTGAACAGCAAAAAATGGCCCAGGCGCGCTGCGCCGATCTCGATGTAGAGATTCGTCTCCAGGATTATCGCGATCTGCACGACAGCTTTGACCGCATCGTCTCCGTTGGCATGTTTGAGCACGTGGGGCCGAAAAATTACGCTACCTACTTTGAGGTTGCCGACCGTAATTTGAAACCCAACGGCCGCTTTTTACTGCACACCATTGGTTCCAAGGTCACCGACCATAACGTTGACCCGTGGATCGATAAATATATCTTCCCGAACGGCTGCCTGCCTTCCGTGCGTCACATTGCCGAAGCCAGCGAGAAGCACTTTGTGATGGAAGACTGGCACAACTTCGGCGCCGATTACGACACGACCCTGATGGCCTGGTATGAGCGTTTCCTCGCCAGCTGGCCGGAAATTGCCGATAACTATTCTGAGCGTTTCAAACGCATGTTTACCTATTATCTGAACGCCTGCGCCGGCGCCTTCCGCGCCCGCGACATTCAGCTCTGGCAGGTGGTGTTCTCGCGCGGTATTGAACATGGACTGCGCGTCGCCCGTTAAATAACACTCCCCCGCTTATCGGCGGGGGATTTTTTTCAGGCTTCATTGACCTTAGCCGCCATCTCTTTCGCGGCCAGCACGCGTTCGACCGTATCGACAACCGCCTGGGTCTGCGGATCAATCTCAATATTGACGCGATCGCCCAGTTTTTTCGCTCCCAGGGTGGTCCGCTGCAGCGTCTCCGGAATAAGATGCACGCAGAAACGGGTCGCCGTCACCTCACCCACCGTCAGACTAATGCCGTCAATACCGATGAATCCTTTATAGAGGATGTATTTCATCAGCGTTGGATCCTGCACTTTAAACCAGATCTGACGGTTATTTTCGGAAGTCAGAATCTTCACGATTTCCGCGGTGGTCATAATGTGGCCGGACATTAAATGCCCGCCGATTTCATCACTAAATTTCGCCGCTCGCTCGACGTTCACTTCATCGCCGACCTGAATATCGCCAAGATTGGTAATCCGCAGCGTCTCTTTCATCAGATCGAAGCTGATGTGCGCGCCGTTGATTTCGGTCACCGTCAGGCAGCAGCCGTTGTTGGCTACCGAGGCGCCGGTTTCCAGCCCCTCCAGCATATGTGCCGGTAACTCAACCACGTGAGTGCGAAAATTGGGTTTATCATCAATGGAGACCACTTTCGCGGTTCCCTGAACAATACCAGTAAACATGTTTGGCTCCTGTTGAAAATCATGACGGTATCATTACCGCTTTCGCTATCGGGAACAATAACAGGAGGGCAAAGCGGTTGCCAGCGCGCTTCGTGCCTCGACTCTTTTTTCACTGGCTTAATAGCCAATCCTCGCTACAATAGACTGGAAATTCCTCATTTTTATCCCCTTGCTGCCAGTTACGGCGGCTTTTTTAGTCTCAAAATAACAACAATTCGAAGGTGTTCACGTGCAGAAGTATTTCGTTGAAGCGCGTCAGTTATTAGCTCTGGCTATACCCGTCATCCTTGCGCAGGTGGCGCAGACGGCGATGGGTTTTGTCGATACCGTGATGGCGGGTGGCTACAGCGCCACGGATATGGCCGCCGTGGCCATCGGGACCTCCATCTGGCTGCCGGCGATCCTCTTCGGCCACGGCCTTCTGCTGGCGCTGACCCCGGTGGTGGCACAGCTTAACGGATCCGGGCGGCGGGAGCGTATCGCGCCGCAGGTGCGTCAGGGCTTCTGGCTGGCCGGCTTTGTCTCGGTGCTGATCATGGTCGTGCTGTGGAACGCCGGATACATCATCAGCTCCATGCATAACATCGATCCGCTGTTGGCAGAGAAGGCGGTTGGCTACCTGCGCGCGCTGCTGTGGGGCGCTCCGGGCTATCTGTTCTTCCAGGTCGCCCGTAACCAGTGTGAAGGGCTGGCAAAAACCAAGCCCGGGATGGTCATGGGCTTTATTGGATTACTGGTCAACATTCCGGTGAACTATATTTTTATCTATGGTCATTTCGGCATGCCCGAGCTGGGCGGCGTCGGCTGCGGTGTGGCGACGGCCTCCGTTTACTGGGTGATGTTCGCCACCATGCTGTGGTGGGTGCGCCGGGCGCGTACGATGCGCGATATCCGCTGCGCCGAGCGCTTCAGCGGCCCTGATTTTGCCGTCCTGTTACGGCTGGTGCAGCTGGGGCTGCCCATTGCTCTGGCGCTGTTCTTTGAAGTCACTCTGTTTGCCGTCGTCGCGCTGCTGGTCTCCCCGCTCGGGATCATTGACGTCGCCGGTCACCAGATCGCGCTTAATTTCAGCTCGCTGATGTTCGTTCTGCCGCTGTCGCTGGCGGCGGCGGTCACCATTCGCGTCGGCTTCCGCCTTGGCCAGGGCTCAACGATCGATGCCCAGGTTTCGGCCCGCACCGGCGTGGGCGTAGGGGTCTGCCTGGCGGTATTTACCGCTATCTTTACCGTCCTGATGCGTAAGCAGATTGCGCTGCTGTATAACGATAATCCCGAAGTGGTGACGCTGGCCTCGCACCTGATGCTGCTGGCGGCTATCTATCAGATCTCCGACTCTATTCAGGTGATCGGCAGCGGCATTCTGCGCGGCTATAAAGATACGCGGTCTATCTTTTTCATTACCTTTACCGCGTACTGGGTGCTGGGTTTGCCGAGCGGCTATCTGCTGGCGCTGACCGATATGATTGTGCCCCGCATGGGACCTGCCGGTTTCTGGTGCGGATTTATCATCGGTCTGACCTCCGCCGCCATCATGATGATGCTGCGGATGCGTTTTCTGCAGCGCCAGCCTTCCAGCATCATCTTACAGCGCGCTGCGCGCTAACTTGTCTAAGCCCGCCGCTCCGGCGGGCTTTTTCGTTCTTCGCTATAACGGCGCGTTGTACATTCCGTTACTCCCTGACACCAAAGACTCACTGATAGCCTCCCGGCAGGCGCTTATAGTGTTGCCAACAGCCCCGCAGTGGGGTTACTCAAGAAACCAAGTCGAGGATTTCAGAATGAAAAAAGTATTAGCTCTGGTCGTTGCCGCTGCTATGGGTCTGTCATCAGTTGCTTTCGCTGCCGATGCGGCAAGCACCACCCCGAGTGCAGCAGCCAGCCATACTACCATTCACCATAAGAAACATCACAAAGCGGCCGCGAAACCGGCAGCCGAGCAGAAAGCGCAGGCGGCGAAGAAACACCACAAAGCTGCTGCTAAACCGGCTGCTGAGCAGAAAGCCCAGGCGGCGAAGAAACACCATAAAGCCGCTGCTAAACCGGCTGCTGAGCAGAAAGCCCAGGCGGCGAAGAAACACCATAAAGCCGCTGCTAAACCGGCAGTCGCGCAGAAAGCGCAGGCGGCGAAGAAACACCATAAAACGACGCACCATGCAGCTAAACCGGCGGTTAAACCGGCGGCATAATGGTCAGGGCGTTAAGGTGATAAACCGGCGCTGAACAGCGCCGGTTTTTTTTCAGGAGGACATCATGCTGCAACGCTATCGCTTCGAATTGCTGCTGTTACTGCTCATCGTCTGCGCGCTGTTTACCCTGCGCTTGATGTTTAAATAGCTGGCTGCTGAACCCATTTACGGGCCGGCGGCGTATAGTCGCGAAAACCGGCGATAATCTCGTCTGCCGAGGTAGCGAACGGCAGCATCTCCGCGTAGCGCGGGTGCATAAACCCTTCCCGTACCATGTTATCGACCATCGCCTGAAGCGGATCGTAATAACCCTTAATATTCAGGAACGCGCACGGTTTCTCATGGATCCCCAGCTGCGCCCAGGTCCATTGTTCGAAAATCTCCTCGAGCGTCCCCGCCCCGCCCGGCAGGGCAATAAAGCCATCCGCCAGCGCCGCCATTTTGGTTTTCCGCTCGTGCATATCCTCGACCACATGCAGCTCCGTCAAGCCGCGGTGGGCAATTTCCCGCTCCACCAGGCCGCGCGGCATCACGCCGATCACCACGCCACCGGCCTCCAGCGCCGCATCGGCGACCGCCCCCATCAGACCAACTTTGCCGCCGCCATAGACAAGCGCCAACCCCTGCTGCGCCAGCGTACGTCCAACCAGACGGGCGGTTTCGAGGTACAGCGGATGTTCGCCAGCTGAAGAACCGCAGAAAATACCAATCGATTTCATCTTCGTTATGACTCCTTCTCTTCTGGTGGCCGATAATTTAACACATCGGCAACCCTTCCGCGCAGGTTTGGACTGGCTGAAAAATGAGAGCCGTGATGCTCGCTGGCGAAGAAATATCCTTGTGGTTCAGTAAAATATATCCTGAATGAGTAAAAGTTCCGCAATCGCATGCAATGTGCAAGAAAAGTGACGTTTACCTCTTGCCACATCCCCTCCCTGCCGCTAATATGCGTCCCCGTTGTCACCACAACATTGCGTTCGTAGCTCAGTTGGTTAGAGCACCACCTTGACATGGTGGGGGTCGTTGGTTCGAGTCCAATCGAACGCACCATAATGCGTTTATAGCTCAGTTGGTTAGAGCACCACCTTGACATGGTGGGGGTCGTTGGTTCGAGTCCAATTAAACGCACCATAATGCGTCTGTAGCTCAGTTGGTTAGAGCACCACCTTGACATGGTGGGGGTCGATGGTTCGAGTCCATTCAGACGCACCAATCATTTTTCCTTCTGTAATTCCTGAATTTTATCACCTGCTCCCCGTTGGTATTGCTGACATTAAAATGTTGTGTATTGGCAAAGCGTTTTCCTTGCATAGTCCATACTAGTCCACATGAGTGCTAAGGAAGCCAACCCTTTTAATGAGCATCAAAAATCGATCAACAGACCACGCCGTTTAATTTCTTAATGATAATCATTCCATTCATCATAAATATATGCATATGCAAATCGATATATCAGATACCCCACCAGGAATCCCATAACTGAAAGTAAACCCCAGAGAAATTTATATTCATTTACTGAGAAAAAAAAGAACCAGCCAGCCAGCGCGATACCTGAAGCACCTAATCCCATCCCAGCCCCTCTGATAACACGGGAAAGCAGGATGAGTAATGTTCGTTTTATATTCATAATCCACCAAAGAAATATTCACATATTTTGTTAAATTCTGCTGGATTCTTATCACTGACCATACACGCTGTTTCGAAAGGTTTTACAATATCCTCAACAAGAAAATACAGAAGATCCAGATCTCCCAGATTTTGCAGTTTATCATGCAGTACCGGATTTCTGCGCTTCAGATATCGGGACGTGTATATTGCTCTGGATGTTTCAGCTCCAACGGATAATAATAATCCGGCAAGACTTCCTGCAAAAAAAGCGGACACTCCTCTTGAGGCTATAGCTTCGCCTAATTTTACTCTGGTCAGCTCAGTGAATGCCATCTGATCTTACCCGCGTAATATGGAC
>NZ_JAGRQY010000110.1:0-9898 GCF_018223905.1 Klebsiella sp. 28 | reverse complement strand
TGATCTTACCCGCGTAATATGGACACAACCCTAAGCGAGGTTCTGGTTTTCAAATTGTTCCGGACTGAGACCGCCACAGGCACTGTGACGACGCCACCGATTGTAATCACACTCGATATAATTAAACACTGCTGTCCGCATTATTTCCCGGCTGACAAAGTCCTCTCCGTGGATACATTCCACCTTCAGCGTATGGAAGAAGCTTTCCGCACAGGCATTGTCGTAACAACAACCTCTGGCGCTCATACTCCCCCGCAGATTATGGCGTTTCAGTAAGCTCTGGTAATCCGTTGAACTGTACTGACCGCCTCTGTCTGTATGCACGATGACATTTTCCGGACGTTTACGCCGCCACAGCGCCATCTGTAACGCATCGCAGGCAAGCTGTGCTGTCATCCGCGAGGACATCGACCAGCCAATGACTGACCGCGACCACAGATCGATAACCACGGCCAGATAAAGCCAGCCTTCACCAGTGTGAAGATACGTGATGTCACCCACCCACTTCTGATTCGGGCCGCTGGCGTAAAAGTCCTGCTTCAGCAGATTCTCTGAGACTGGCAGACCATGTTCGCGGTAACTGACCGGACGGAACCGGCGCGAGGCTTTCGCCCGCAGTCCCTGCCGACGCAGGCTGGCCGCCACGGTTTTTATGTTATACACCCGTCCCTGAGCACGAAGCTCATCCGTCAGGCGTGGCGCACCATAGCGTTGTTTTGCGTCACTGAATGCTTCCCGGACGACGTTATCACAAACAAGGCGGAACTGCTGACGCCGGTTTATCTGATGACGACGCTGATGCCAGATGTACCAACCACTACGGGTAACCTGAAGTACACGGCACATGGCTTTGATACTGAATTCAGCCTGATGTTTTTCGATGAAGACATACTTCATTTCAGGCGCTTCGCGAAGTATGTCGCGGCCTTTTGGAGAATGGCCAGTTCCTCATCCCGTTCTGCCAGTTGACGTTTCAGACGGGCGATCTCAGCGGACATTTCCTGCTCGCGTTCAGAAGAAGAGAACTGATTTTGCTGTTTGCTTCGCCAGTTGTAGAGCTGTGATTCATACAGGTTAAGTTCGCGGGCGGCAGCTGCCACCCCAATGCGTTCAGCCAGTTTCAGGGCTTCCTGACGAAATTCAGGCGTGTGCTGCTTGCGTGGCTTTTTGGTGGTTGATGTTGGTTTTGTCATGTGAGTCACCTCTGGTTGAGAGTTTACTCACTTAGTCGCGTGTCCACTATTGCTGGGTAAGATCAGACTGCTGCCACTTCCTGGCACCAGATAGCTCGCTACCTTCATCACCATCATCCCCTCAGAACCATACATAGCTACAGCCCTATAAAAAACAGATAAATAATAACAAAATCAGAACGAAGCAGTAATTCATAAACAGCCATTAATAAAAACCGTGATGATACTATTCAAATTTACTTAAGGAAATTTGAAATCATTATCCCTTATGGACGAGTCCAGCACATCCTCAATACTATCAATCTTAATATTTTTTTCACCAAATGAATTTGAAGAGCATTCTTTAGCACTTATAGTCTTTCCATTTTTCTTAATATCAAGAAACGCTACGGCACCAGGTTTTTCTTCAGGAACACCAAGAATATAGGAATAAGCCCCTTTATTGAAACCAAAATAGGTTGTATAGGTACTTAAATCCAACCATCTTTTCAATTTATTTTTGACATCAAAGTTCACTTCAAGCTCAACAGCACCAGTATCCACTTTTTTGAGTAAGTACCGGGATTTGTTTTCATTATTTGCGCAAAATATTGCCACTTTTTTTTCTGCCCCAGATAATTCACATAATGCAATTAATGTTTCATCATTATCACATTCTTCATAAGATTTTTTTGTTATATTTTGCATTGCTCTTTTGAAAAATATAACTTTGGGCACAGACATATTGGCATTGATAAATGGCATATCATTGTTAATAGTGAATATGAGAGTATCCTTTCCAACAGATAATGTTGCTTCACCAACACTACCAAATGTGCTTTCAAAAGATACCACTCCAACATTATCTTTAATTATGCCATTAATATTTCTATCATTATCTTCAGCACAATCAATTCTATTACCATCATTAGTTATAAAACAATATTTACCTGTAAGGTGGGTACCGTTCTCGAACAAATCCAATGTTAACGATTGCGATTCACTCTCATTGACCCAATGACCTGAAAAACTGGCCATTGAATGAAAGGAAATGAATAATAAAAACAATAATATTTTATTCATATATTAACCCTTAAACAATCATTGACTCTATTTATCCAGCCAGTGAGGAATCGAACCTGAGTATTAGGTTCACCGTTAGTTATAGTTAAAGAACGATAATATTCTTTTCTAACCTCTGCGATGCGTGACAGTAATTGCTCCTGATCTTCAATTGCATTAATACAATGAATCATATCATCATCCATTGTGTTACTCACAACTAAGTTTATATTGTACTCATTATGAAGCATTTTTCGTACCTGTGTAACAGCGCGACCTGATGTAATTGTCCAGTCATATAACATTAAGGCTATTTTTATAGTCTCAAGCTTACAAAAACCTTTTGGCTCCCAATAATGATTATAATAAATAATCTCTGCCTGTTCCTTTGTCATATTTCTGAGAGTATTGGTAGTTGCTTCAATTCCGAGATCACTAGGTGCATATGCTCTCCAGGTCGCAATAGTGATCCCCATATTAGTCTCACCACCGCGATCATTAGGATCGTTAACATATCCCCCTTCATGTTGAAGTATTACACTGGAAATTTTAGAAAATAGCTCTCTACATCTTTCTTTAATACGGATCGCCTCCAAAAACACCACCGGATGCATATGCCACGGCTCCGACCCCAGCGCAACGCCCTTTTCGGATACCGTCTTCATCCACGTCATCTTATCAAGAAACGTTTCCAGATACGTCTTCCACAATGGCGCATCCCTGGTTAACGTATCGAGGTATGTCTTCCAGAGCGGGGCATCCTTGCCGTAGTACCATTCACTGGCGTGTTTTGCAATTACACGGTACAGGCGGTCGCGGTAAGAGATATTATGTACCGCCTGAAGATACTCCTGCTCCTGGTAATACCCGTCCTGGTTACTGTCTATCAACGCCAGCAGCCGTTTATAGTTATACTTGTTCAGCGCGTGAGTGGTGCGCGTTTCATCCTGTGCCGCTTTATACAACTGCTCCAGAATACCCTTCACCACGTTATTCGGTTGTTTTATCCCATCAATCAGGTCAAAACTCTCCGGAGCCTTATTCAGCGTGACAAATCCGAGCTCACCTAACGCATACTGCGAAACTTTCTTAACACTGGCGGCGGGTAACCAGCCACCTTCAGGACGTATCTGATAATATGCCGCATCCTGGTTACCGGACAGCGTATTCCCCTCAGCATCAACGCCAGGGACTTTTGCCAGCGTCAGAATACCTGATATCTTTGTTTTACGACTGCCCGCAACCATTCCCCGCTCACCCTTCTCTAACAACGGTGCATCGGCTTTCCAGGTCAGATACACCGGCGCATCCTCTCCCGCATGTCCGGGATTGGTGATGAACTTCTCCATATCATTCATGCTCAGGCACTCTATATGTACCTGGTAGCGCGAGCGCTTGCCGTTTTCTTCCGGTAGCTGATAGAAGCCCATATGCCCGAGGCTGTCTCCGGCACTGACAGGTACAGGCGCCGAAGGTACATATACATCATTAAAAACAGGCTCATTACCGGATGCGGCCACTGTAACCGGCGTCAGACTGTCACCATCCGACACCACCCATACCCGGTCGCCCTTTTTCAGCGTATCCTTATCCCGGCCCAGCGTGACCAGACTGAATGTCCTTGCAGCCTCGCCAGGTTCTTTACCCGGGCGGATGACCTGCTGCGCCGTATTACCAGGTTCGTAAGAAAGCGGGAAACCTGCCGCCAGCCTGCCGGCCTTTTTATAGTGCAGCACATCTTCCCGGCTCAGATAGTACGCCCAGTCTGTACGTGAGGTGCACTTCACCACCCCTTCCGGCTGAGTGGTGTAAGCCGGAGTACATTTTGCCCACCAGGACGGAACGGGCGCTGATTCTGTTGCTTTCAGAGAACCCCGGTCAGACACCGTCCAGACTTTAGTGCCAGCGACAAGGGTGTCCCCCGCTGCATTTTTCGTCTCACTGACAATGGTCACTTCAGTAAACTGACGCCTGTCTCTGCTGCGGGTGACAATAGCGTCACTCAGCGTGACAAGCGTGTATTTATCCAGTTTCCCGGCTTCGTGCTCTGCCTGCACATCTTCGGCACTGGTATAATAGCGCTGGACGCCTGCCACTTTTCTGTCAGACAGACTTCCCTGTTGTTGATAAGCAGCATAAGGCGCCAGATTCATATACAGAGTGAAAAATGTCAGTCCGCTCTCTTCCATATCACCCGGCTGGATATAATGTTTCACCAGCACAAAGGAAGTGGAAAGGAACAGTTTTTCACCGCACCATTCAATCGCAGCACTCTCATAGTCCTTACTGACGCGCCAGGCCACTATCTCACCATCCGCCATACAACGAATAAATTGTTCCCCTTTATAGAGCTCACGACAATATTCATTCTCAGCTTCGCTGTCAGTACTCAGGGCGCACCAGGGAATAGTGGCATCAGTAATATGGATACCGCCATGCCACATTCCCTGACTTCCCACCAGATACAGTCCTGAGCTTTCCCCTCCGAGCGTCGATAACAACTCTTCCGCAGAGGAAAAGGCATGACCATTTTTGTTTGACGGTACGGGATAACTGATTTTGGGTAGCTTTGCTGTCATAAATAACTTTCCATATTATTCACTTGTCCATTTGGCGGAATTTTTTGTTATGACCTTCACGTCCGTCGTTTTAAAGTCCGGTGTCTCCAGTGGCAGACTGCTGCCACTTCCTGGCACCAAATAGCTCGCTACCTTCATCACCATCATTCCCTCAGTACCATGCTCAATCCCGTTTTTACTCAGCTTCAGATACGATCCGCCGCCATTCAGCGTCAGTGTCTCCGGCGTGCTGATGGTAATCCCATCCTCGCAGCTGGTTATCGTCACCTGCTGCTTTGCCAGAAGCGCCATCGTGTTGTGCTGCGCCTGAATATCAATATCCCCCTGATTGGCGACCAGCTTCGCCCCGTCTTCATGCACAAACATACCCAGGGCTTTTTCCACCGTTACAGACAGATTCTTCATCGCACCGATATCAAGATGCTGACCGGCATTGATCATGGTGTTGCGGGTACTGCTGAGCTGAAGGTGTTCGCCTGAGGTCAGTGCCACTCCCTGCGGCGCGCTACCCAGCAGCACCGCCGACTGGAGGTCCCTGATTTTGTCGGCCACAAAATTTATCTGGGTATTGATGTCGCAGATCAGGGCCCCGGCCGCTTCGGCGGCGCTGTTCAGGGCCTGCATCTGGCTGTTGGCCTGGTTAATCTGGTTGATGGCAGGGGCCATTTCAAGCACAGGCCCCTGCGCTTTTGCCTGTTCATCCGCCGTCAGGTAGAGGCCTTTGGCTGCGCGGACCGCGCCAAACTCATCCGTTCGCAGCTCAAAACCAGCGCCACGCGTTTTTCACGCTGGCCATTGACCAGGTGCCCCATGTTCAGCTGCGTTTTGCCATATTCCGTTGCGAGCTTGATATGCTCCTCGCCGCGCTTGTCTTCCATTCGCAACTTATTGTTCGCCGGCGTGCGCCACACGTTCCGCGTATGATTCTCGCTGGTAACATGGTCCGGATGCTCTGAATCATGCAGGGCATAAGCGATGTAGGGACGATCCGGGTCTCCACCGTCAAATACGACGGCCACTTCCGTTCCGTCGAGAAGCGGTGAGTGGAAGCCGTAAGTATCACCGGCATACGGTTTCGCCAGCCGCAGCCACAGATACGCATAACCCTGTTCGGTACTGTTGCGGTCAAAGTCCAGTTTCACTCGATAGCGGCCTTCCTGGTCGAGCCAGGAACAGGTGTCGCCTTTCTGTGTGCTTTCCACCCGGGCAGGCAGCGAGCCGGATATCACCGGGCGACTGAGCAGCGCCGGACGGTAACAGACGGTTTCGCTGTAGGGGATACCCTCAAACGTCAGCGTAAAGCTACTTTTGCGTGAACCGCTGGCGCGTACCGTGGTGATGACGATACCTTCCTTAACGGCATCGGGTAACGAGCCGTCCGTTTCCAGAACCTGACCCGGCGCCAGATGAGGGCTGGAGGAATGCCCGGTGACATGATATTCCGTGTTCAGAATGCGCTCGTGACGCAGACGGGCAAAGAACGCACCGCTCTCAGTACTTTCCGCGTCACCTGCTGTCAGGAAAGGCTCCGCGTAGTGGTAAATTTCACCGGCGGTGATCCCTTCCTGACTGCTGATACTTTCCGTGCTGTCCTGCGGCGTCAGCGCTTCCCGGTAGTTGTAGTCCCGGGTGGCCACCCTTCCGCTCACCACGTTATATGCAGTCTGAATATCCCAGATACTCTCCTGTCCGCTGTCACTCATCCCGGCCTGGTTGCGCAGTGGCAGCGTGACGCCAAATTCATACTGCTGCTGGCTGTCCTGAAAAATCACCACGTCCTGTTCAAGTCGGCTGTCCATTTCATAGCGCCAGTAAATACCCACCTCCGCCAGCAGGCGCTGGATAAACTCAAGGTCAGTCTCCCGCCACTGGGTGATGAGCTCCCGGGACGGATATTCGCGGGAAAGCCGGAACTCGAAATCAGGCCCTTCCAGACCGTGTTTACGCAGTACCTTTTCCACAACTTCAGTGACTGACTGATTGAGATAGATTTCGCTCCCTTTCGTATAGTCCAGAAGGGCGATGCGCGGAACCAGCGCCAGCGCGTAAACGGAATCCTCTTTTGACATGGATATCCGTTCAAACGATGCCACTACGCCATAGACGGTACGCACCGGAACAGCCGGCGCCCCGGTAAATATCGGTGTCTGGAACGTAAATGACGCAGGTTTTAACAGCACCGCTTCACTGGCAATATCCGGCGTAGAGGAGGTCACGGCGATATCAAATCGCCAGGGATGACTGAGGGACTCCACAGAACGGAAGTTCAGCACATCAAGAAATTCTGTACAGCCATGAACGTCTATCCGGTAGCGTGACTGCCCCGGCGGTTGCTTTACCAAACTGGTTGCATCGTTTATCAACCTGTTCCTCATCGCTTCACTCCATCTATTCTGGCGTTAAAATTCATCATTACGTCCTCCATTCGTTACCCTTCGCCATCCCACCCACTGGCCGCGCTATCGCACCCGCCTGCTTTCGCGAACGCTACCGCCCGTCGCTGTCTCCCTACAGGAACCCAAAGCGCACTGGGTAAGGCAGAACGGTGATCTTTTATTTAACGCCCGGAATAACAGTCGCTCAGCAATACATGCACAAGAAAATCCCGTTCATATCCGCGTACTGCCGGAGTAAATTCAGTTTGAATTCAGCGGAATCTCGGTTCAGATCGGGAGTGACTGCGTAATGCTGAAAAAGACGATAAACAGAATAAAACAAATAAACTGATAATATTTTGTCATGCGAGAGAAGGAAGCTGTCTGGACGCAGGGCGGAAGCGGTGGCTTCATAACAACTATGTTCCATACTGATAACTATTCCCTGGTGTAAAAAAGCGAGCGCGCGGTACAACCGGGAGGAAACCATGCCACAGTAAAATAAAGAAAGTCCAGCCCCGACCGGGCCAGACTAACTTTTTAAGATTAACGCCCGAATTACATTGAGAATTTACATATAAATGACCTGAGCCATTGATCATCTAATAATATAGCGGACGGATCGCACACATCCAGAATAAGCTACGAAAACGCACCATGAAACACATTGCTGTCCTGATTTATATCAGTAAATCCCCCCCGACCGTTATATCGTATAACAGCTCATATTATCCAGGCGATCCTGACAGGGATAATATTCCCCCGACCATAAAGCGCAGCGGCAGCTTGCGCACCTACCGTCTGACAGACAAGTCCCGCATATTGCCTTCAGACAAGGCGATGACTGGCCTGCGCCATCGCCAGGGCGTCTTCCCCTGCCGGCAGCCGCGAAGGGGCATCAGGATCGTGCACCATTCGCCAGACGGCCTGAGCGACATCGGTCGCCTGCGTCACGCTGGCGTTATCCTGCATGCTGTCGAAGATCTGCTGGCCGAGCGCCGCATAGCTCTCCGGGAGCTGCCCCATCGTCCGGCGGGCGTTTTCCCCGAACCGGGTCTGCGGGGCGCGTCCCGGGAGGATCAGCCCGACGCGAATATTAAAAGCACGGAGCTCCAGCGCCAGCGACTCCGTAAAGGCATTCACCGCCGCCTTACTCGCGGTGTAGACAGCCAGCAGGGGCATCGGTTGCAGGGTGACCGCCGAGGTAATATTAACGATGGTCCCGCTTCGGCGCTCTCTGAACCGGGGGATCACCGCCTGGGTCATGGCAATCGTTCCCAGGGTATTGGTGGCAAACAGGTTGGCTATCGCTTCGCGCGGGGCGCCCTCCAGGGCATTAAGCATCCCCACCCCGGCGTTGTTAACCAGCACATCAATCTCTCCGACTTCGGCAATGGCCTCTGCGATACTCTGCGCCGAAGTGACGTCAAGACGTACCAGCCGCAGGCGGTCGCTGGCGGGTAACACACCTTCCTGCGGAGCGCGCATCGTGGCAATAACCTTCCAGCCTTGCTCGAGAAAATAACGCGCCGTCTCCAGGCCAAAACCCGATGAACAGCCGGTGATCATTATCGTTTGCATATCTCTGTCTCCGAATGGCTTCTTCCTTTTCATCATAGACAGGCCGTGCCGGACGATATAGGGTCAATAATCCATCATTCTTTAGCAGGAGTCCGGAAATGAGCGATCCGCTGGCGGAGGTCATCGCGATGTTAAATCTCAGAGCGGTGCTGACCAAAACCATCGAGGGGGCGGGAGACTGGCGAGTCCGGCGCTCGGATCAGGGGTTGTCATTTTATGGCGTCGTGCTGGAAGGCGGCTGTCGGCTGGAAATTGACCAGCATGAGCCGCAGATCCTGCGCGCCGGGGATTTTATTCTGATCCCGGCGGCGTACCGCTTCTCGCTAACCAGCCTGACCCCGCCTCCTTCACCGGCGCTGGAAACCATCCCGGTGCAACTGGCGGAGGGACACTTTCGGCTGGGCGCCCTCGACAAGCCTGCGCAGATGCAGGCGCTGATTGGCCACTGCGCTTCCGGTTCAACGAACGCCAGCCTGCTGGCCTCGCTATTGCCAGCCTTTGTGGTGGTCCGCAATCAACCGCGGCTGGCCACCTTTGTCGGGCTGCTGAAAGAGGAAGCGCAGGCGGATCGCGCGGGCAAATCTTTCGTTCTGGCGCGGATGGTTGAGCTGCTTTTTATCGAGGCCATCCGTTCCTCCGGCACGCTCGCGACCCCCGGTCTGATGCGCGGGCTGAGCGACCCGCGGGTCGCCCAGGCAATCCGTCTGCTGCATCAGGCCCCCGCCAGACGCTGGACGGTCAACGCCCTGGCCGCCGACTGCGCGCTGTCTCGCTCGACGTTATTTGAACGCTTTACCGACCTGACCGGGATGACCCCGATGGGCTATCTGTTAGGCTGGCGAATGACCCTGGCCATGCAGTGGCTGAGCGAGACGGGCATCAGCATTGCGGATATCGCCGAGCGCATCGGCTATGGCTCGGCCAGCGCGTTCAGCGTAGCTTTTACCCGTTATACCGGGATATCGCCGGGCAAATATGCCCGCCAGCGGGCGGCGCTAAATGTCTCCCGGCCAGCTCTGACTTAACCTGCCGCAATCTCCGTCTGCAGCCGGGCAACCAGCGTTCCGGCGCTCAACTCGCTTTCCACATACATCTTCGGCACCAGTGCCACACCCTGCTGGCTAAGTAC